>DASSGP010000107.1:0-10054 GCA_035693405.1 Rudaea sp.
CTTGAAATCGACCGGTTGACTCAACGCCACGCGCGCATCGAGCGCGTAGCACTGGATCGCCTTGCTGCGCGGTGTTTCGGGGACCAGCGCGAGAAAGTCTTTCCAGTCCGACCGTTTTGCCAGTTCGAGCAGGAACGCATCGCGCAGCATCTGCGCCGGCAAACTGCCGGGCCACGCAGCCAGGAACTTGTCCACCTCAGCCCGCTTGAGCTGCGCCATGCGACGCTGCAACGAGGCCAGTTCGAGGTACGGAAACAGCGGATAGTCTTCAAGGCCATCGGCCAGTTTTCGCCAGCTGTCATCCGGCCCATGACGAGCCGTTTCGAGGACCAGCGGGAATTGCTCGCGCTGGTGGGTCAGTTCGGTCGGGTTCGGCACGGTCGCGGCAGCGACCCGGCCAGCCATCAGGGTGGCGGCCAAAATCATCAGGAGAAACAAGCGGATGGACATCACATGAACGCGAGAAGGCCACCCATAGTGTAACCGATGCCAGCGCCGTTGCGGGCGCCCCGGGGGCATCGAGGGATGGATATGGCCAAACGCCCGGCCTTTATGTAATCTTCGTAACACATGTTTTACAAATTATTTACGCTAGCCGTTCGGGGAACGATCGCAAGGGGGACGCAGGCATTCGTCTCGTTTCCCGGACCTCAGCGGCACGCCGAGCGCAATACTCCAGCTGAGCGAGAGACTGGTGCCACCACTATCATTGGGAGTGATCATGCATAGCAAACGAAATTCCTTGTCTTTGGCCGTGCGGGTGGCCCTGTCGGTCGGACTCGCATCGAGTGCGTTCAGCGCCGGTGCCGCCGAGGGCACGGGGCAGGCGCAGCCTGGCGACAGCAACCCCGACCAGAAGAACCAATCGCTCGAGACGATCGTCGTCACCGGCTCGCTGCTCCGCCGCGTGGATACCGAAACCGCCAACCCGGTGGTGACACTCGACCGCCAAACGCTGGAAAACAACGGCAATCCAACCCTCGGCAACGTGATACAGGCTCTGCCGAGCTTCTCCGGCAATGCGACCAACCCGCAGAACAACAGCAACGGCGGCGGCGTCGCCAGTCCGACGCTGGAAGGCGGTGACGGCGCTTCGCGCATCTCGTTGCGCGGCTTGGGCCAAAACCGCACGCTGATGCTCGTCGACGGCCATCGCCTGGCCAACCCCGACATGAACATGCTGGCCCAGAACATGATCGACCGCGTCGAGGTGCTCCCCCAGGGCGCCACGACGGCCTACGGCTCGGACGCGATCGGTGGCGTGGCCAACTTCATATTCCGGAAGGATTTCAAAGGCCTCGAGGTGAGTGCCGACGAAGGCATCTCCTCTGAGAGCGACGGCCACCGCCACGGCATTTCGCTTACGGTCGGTGACGTCGGTGAGCGCGGCAATGTTGTTGGCGGCCTGAACTACAACAAGTACAACCCGGTTCTCGCCACCGCACGCGACTACTCGAGCTACCAGTACTACCTGTACGCTTCCGGACCGTCCCGACAGGGATCGAGCCAGACTCCGCAGGGCACCGTCGTGCTGCCTTCGGGCAGTCCGCTGCTGCCTCAATACGGCTGCGGCAGCGCGAACAGAGTCATCAGAAGTTCGGGCGATGGAAGCAGCTTCAGCGATTACCGCTGCTACCACGGTTCGACCGACGCATTCAACTACAACGCGTTCAACTACATCCAGACCGCACAGGAGCGCATGAACGGCTTCGTGCTCGGCAATTACAAGCTCACCGACACGCTGACCTACTACGCCGACTTCTTCTACAACCATACCCATTCGTCTGGTCAGGACGGCCCGGCGCCGACCAATCCAGGCGATGGCTGGTACATCCCGAAAGACAACCCGCACAACATCTGGGGCATCGCGTTCTGCTCGCTGGTCTGCCCGCCAGGGACGCTTCCGACAGACCCGATCGGCTCCCTGCGCCTGCGCATGACCGGCGCCGGCACACGCCTGCACACGTTCGAAACCAACAACATCGAATTCATCACGGGCCTGAAGGGCGTGTTCGGCTCCAGCTCCTGGATCTGGGACCTGAACGTCAACTACGGTCATTCCAGCCGTGACCAGACTAACTTCCACGAAATCAACATCGCGGGTTTTCAGGCGGCGATCGATGCGGGCGGCAACCCGTTCGCCCAGGAAACCCTGCCGATCAACGTCACGGACAACCCGGAATACCACAAGACGAACACCAGCAAGGAGGCATCATTCACGGCCTCCGGTGCACTGTTCGACATGCCGGCCGGCACGGTGCAAATGTCGGCGGGCGCCTTGTACCGCAAGGAGGAAATGGACTATCGGGTTACCAGCGACGCGATCCTCGACTTGAGTAATTTCACCTGCGGCATTCTCGCCGAAGGTTGTGGTTCGCCGGGCAGCGGCAGCACGAGCGTGAAGGAACTCTTTGCCGAGGCGCTGTTCCCGCTGCTGGCGGACGCGCCGTTCGCCAAGGTGCTGAACCTCGATGTTGGCGTGCGCACGTCCGACTACGACGTCAGCGGCGCGAGGACCAACTGGAAGCTCGCCATGGAATGGAGGCCGGTCGAGGATCTGCTCGTGCGCGGCACCGCCTCGCAGGTGTTCCGCGCGCCGAACCCGGATGAACTGTTCGACGGTCCGACGGCGACCAATCCGACGGTCATCGATCCCTGCCTCAACCAGTCGGCGAGCTACCTCGCTGCGCACCAGGGCCTGTGCCAGTACGTGCCGGTGAACTGGAATCCGTCGGGTTATGGCCAGATCACCGGCTTGTATGAAGGCGGCGCGGTGGCCGGCCTGAACCTGCGTCCGGAGCATGGCACATCGTTCGACTGGGGCTTCGTTTATTCGCCGTCGTGGGCAGAAGGCTGGTCCGGATCGCTCGATTTCTGGCACATCATGCTGAAAGACCTGCTCACGCCACTGGCGGCGCAGACGGTGCTCGACAACTGCGCGTCTAGCGATTCCAGCCCGTACTGCAGCCTCATCCAGCGCTACCCCACGGGCGTCGAACCGGGCAGCATCTATTACATCACCACCTCAGAGGTCAACCTCGGCAGGCTCAGCACCAGCGGCGTCGATTTCAATCTCGCTTACAAGCTGCCGGAGTTCTTCGTGCCGGGCAGGTTCATGCTGTCATTCGCCAGCGCCTACACGAGCACCTACAAGGTGAGCATCCCGGGCGGAACCAGCGCGGACTATGCCGGCACCTATACCCAGCAATACGGCAACCTTGCCAAGTGGCGTGCTTTGTTCACAGTGAACTGGCATCTCGACAACTGGTCGGCGCAGTGGCAGACACGCTACATCGACCACATCGACCTGTTGAATGCCTACATCGACCCGGGCAACCTGCCCCCCGGCGTTTCCAGTGACTTGCCGCGGAATTCCGTCACGTACCATGCGGCCACGGTCGGCTACCACATCCCGGAGTGGGGTACTTCGATCGACATCGGCGTCGACAACATCACGAATAAGACGCCACCGATCATTTACCAGAACGGCCTGAACTACAACGTCGATACGGCGACATACGACACACTGGGCCGTTACTACTGGGGCCGCGTGACCGTGAAATTCTGATAGCCGGCTGCAATCGGAGTCAGGCAAGGCAAAAAGCGGGGCATGTCCCCGCTTTTTGTCGAATGGACTACAGTGGTTTTCATGACCGAACAGATTACGGCGGGCGTCGCGCAGGCTTTCCAGTCGGGGGACATGGCGCAGGTCGTCGCACTCGTCGAGAGGCTGCCGGCACGCGCGCGCGACGGCAACGAAACCGCCCTGCTTGCCTACGCATTGGCGTTGCATTCCTTGCGGCGCAACCGCGAAGCCGTCGCGGCGCTGCGACAACTGGTGCAGCTCAAGCCGGACGTACCCGAATACTGGAACAACCTCGGCATCACGGCGCAGCAGGCCGGCGAATTCGATGCGGCCGAACACGCATTGCGGCGCGCCCTCGCGCTCGCACCGAACGAGGCGCAACTGCACTATCATCTCGGCTTGCTGCATGCGCAACAAGAACACTGGCAGGAAGCGCGCGCCTGCCAGTTCGAAGCGGTGCGACTGGCGCCCGGTTACGTCGACGCGCGCCTGCAAGGCGCGCTCGCGTGTCATGCCTGCGGCGACGTGCCCGGCGAGGACGCGATGCTGCAGGGCGCCGCGCCCTGGCCGCCGCAGGCGTTGGACCAGGCACTGGCACTGGCCAACGTCCTGTCCATGCGCGGCGAGCAGGCCCGATCCTTCGCCGTGCTCGATCAGGCCATTCTGCCGCGCGATGCACCGTCCGCATCGATCGCGGACTGGCGCCTTGCCGCTCAGCGCTGCCTGCTGTTTGAACGCAGCAACCAGCTCGACAAGGCCGATGCGGAGCTCGCGAAGATTCCTTTCGATGCCATTGCCGCGTCGTCCGAAGCGCATGGCGGGTTGCACCATGATGTCTGGCACGCGCGCGCGCAACTGTGCGTGCGCCACGGCGACCACGCCTCCGCGGCGCAGTGGTGGCAGGCCATGCTCGACCGCGCCGATTCGCCCGCGCAGCGCGCGGCCGCTGCGTTTGGCCTGGCCGCCGCACTCGACAAGCTCAAGCGTCCTGCGCAAGCCCTGGCCGCCATCCGTCTGGCGCACGCGGAGCAACTCGAGTCGCTGCGCCATGTCGCGCCGAAGCTGGTAGACGCGAACGCCCAGTCCCTGCCGATGGTCGAGAAGCGCGTCTCGCATCGCGCGCATGATGCCTGGAGCACGCTGCCGCCGCCTCGTGCCGAGCAAAGCCCGGTATTCGTGGTCGGCTTTCCGCGCTCGGGCACGACCCTACTCGAACAGATGCTCGACGCCCATCCGGATTTCAGCTCGATGGACGAGCGCGCGTACATCTACGATTTGCTCGAGCGCATGGAAAACGCCGGCCAGCCGTATCCTGCAGCCCTCGCGGACCTGACCGCCGAGGAAGCGGGCATGCTGCGCCAAGTCTACGAGGGCCTGGTCGCGCAGGTGGTGCCCGACCTCGGCGTCAAACGCCTGGTCGACAAGAATCCGCTCAACATGCTTGCCTTGCCCATGATCATGCGACTGTATCCTGAGGCGCGCATCATCCTATGCCTGCGTCACCCCTGCGACGTGCTGCTGAGCTGCTACTTCCTGCCGTTCCGCTCGCCCTCGTTCGCGACCCTGTGTTCGACCCTGCCGCGGCTGGCGCACGGCTACGTGCAGGTCTTCGAGCAATGGTTCGCGAATGCCGAGGTGTTTGCGCCGCGCGTGCTGGAGTGGCGCTACGAGTCGGTCGTCGAGCGTTTCGACGAGCATGTCGCGCGGCTTGCCCATTTCCTCCGCATCGAGGACGCCGAACCGATGAAGCGCTACGCGGAGCACGCGCGCAGCAAGGGCTTCATCAGCACGCCGAGCTACGTACAAGTCACGCAGAGCGTCAATCGCAGCGCGGTGAACCGCTGGCATGCGTATCGCGAGGCGTTCGAGCCGGTGTTGCCGATTCTGCGACCGATGCTGGAGCGATTCGGCTACGAGGCTTGAGTTTCGTGAATACCATGCGCAGGCGGGCAGTACGGAAAGTTCCAGTCGCGACGCCACTCACCGCCGCGGCCGGCGTCAACAACGTGTGGGATAAGAGCCGCCGATCTGCCCGTCGTGCTCCCTGAACGGGTATGATGCGTCGAACTACGATCTGCCGGGTCGCTTCTACTACATCGAGGCGAGCTTGAAGTTCTAAGAAGCACGTTGCCGCCATGGATGGCGGCATGCCGAAAATGCAGGAGCATTTTTCGGCGGTAACTGAACTTCACGGGCCGCCTTGTGCGGCCCGTTTTTTTTTTGGCTGCAAGAATCAAAAGACTGAACCACGAAGAACACGAAGAACACGAAGAACACGAAGAACACGAAGAAGAGCCGCGAAGTGGAGCAGAGTTGCTCTGGACAAGAAAATTGCCTTTGCTCTCCTTCGTGTTCTTCGTGCGCTCTCCTTCGTGTTCTTCGTGTAACCGCTTTCTTCCTTAGCGCAAGCTGCGCAACGCTTCGGGCAGCCGCACGCGCGCTGCCAGCGGCAGGTGATCGGAGACCGGGTGCGGCAGCGTCCACAACTGTTCGATCGAAATGTTCGTCGTCGCCAGGATGTGGTCGATCGCTCGACGTGGCTGCCAGCTTGGATAGGTCGCCGGTGTTTGCTTGACCGGTGGGACTAGCGAGGTCTGGCGAAACAGACCCTTGAGTTCTTCACCGTGCGCCGAGCAATTGAGGTCGCCCATCAGCACCGCGTGGCGCTGCTTGCCAATGAGTTCGGCGATGAATGCCAGCTGCCGCTTGCGCGCGGCCGGCCCGAGCGACAGATGCGCGACGACCAGCACCAGTTCCGCATCGCCGCTGCCGAAGCGCACCCACAGCGCGCCGCGGCCCGGAATGCGTCCCGGCAGCGGGTAATCGAGTACTTCCTTGGGCTTGATGCGCGTGAGCAGGCCGTTGCTCGATGCGGCGAATTGCGAAATCTTGCGATTGGGCTGATGCGACCAATACGGAAACTCGGCAGCCTCGGCCAGATACTGGGTCTGGTTGACGAAACCGGAACGCAGGCTGCCGGCATCGGCTTCCTGCAAACCGACCATGTCGAAGTCGGCAAGCAGTTTCGCGAATTTGTCGAGGTTGCCGCGCTTGCTGCGCGTCGGCAACACCTGCTTCCAGCTCTGCGTGACGTAATGCCGGTAGCGGCCCACGCTGCCGCCGGCGAGTATGTTGCAACTGAGCAATTGCAACTGCGGCCGCAGTGCGGCCGTCTCGGCAGGATCGGAGCGCGCAGCCGCGGTCATCCATCGAGCCTACGGTGGCGGCGCGTGTCCTGCAAGCGAACGCCGCGATAAGCAACGGCAATCACGCAAATGTAGGGTGGGCCTTGGCCCACCGCTCGCGCGTTTGCCTCAAACGAAAGATGGTGGGCCCAGGCCCACCCTACGCTCAATTCCCGGCTTTGCCCTGGGCCTTCGCGGCTTCCTGCTGCACGAGGTACAAGGTCAGCTGGATCGCATCGGCCGGACCGATGTTGCGCTCGCTGTTCATGGCGACGCGATACTTGCCGTTGACGATCAGCGTCGGCGTGCCTTCGATGTGATATCCGCGGACCAGTTCGTTGCCATGCGCCATTTTCGCCTCGATGACGAACGAGTTGGCGGTCGACAGGAATGTGGCCGAATCGGCGCCGTAGCCGGCGTAGAACTTCGCCAACGCGTCGATCGATCCGATCGGCAGGTGATCGCGATGCAGCGCATCGAACAACGCCTGATGGGTCTTGTCGACCAGACCCAGAGCCTGAGCCGTGTAGAACGCGCGCGCGAAGGGTTCCCAGGCGGCATTGAACACTGCCGGCAGGAGCACGAACTGCGCGCTGGCTGGCAGCTTGCTCTTGAGTTCATCGATGTACGGCTGGAAATGCGCGCAATGCGGGCAGGCGTAGGAAAACACTTCGACGACCTCGATCTTGCCGCCGGTCGAGGTCGGTTGCGGCGGATCGAGCACGAGATAGTCGCTGCCGGCTACCCACTGCCGCGCGGCGGCGGGAGCGGCATCGGCCGCGCAGGCCGCCGTCGCCAGCAGGCTGAAGATCAGCCCGAAAACTCCCGGCAGTTGCTTGAAGGTTCTTCTCATTTTTGTTCCACCGATTCCTTACGAACAAGATAGTTGATCAGCTGGCCCATCTTGTCCCAGTCGCCGCCCGCGGATTGATAACTCAGCCGATACTTGCCGGCGACGATGATCGTCGGCGTGGCGTCTACGCCAGTGGCGCGGATGTAGGCATCGGCCTGCTTCATTTTCGTGCTGATCGCGAACGAATTGGCCGTGGCAACGAAGTCCTCGGCTTTGACGCCGAACTTCGCGTAGAACTGTGCTGCGTCCTCGATCGTCGGCAACGGATTCTTGATCGAGCGGCCGTCGGGATTCATGATCGCCAGCGTCTTGTCTTTCCAGATCGCGTCAAACATCGCGGTATGCGCCTTGTCGGCGATACCGAGCGCCTGCGCCGCCAGATACGCGCGCTGGAACATCGGCCAGTCCTCGTTCGGCTTGAACGAAGCCGGCACATAGGTCATCACGGCGTTGGCAGGCAGGTTCTTGCGGATCTTCTCGAAATACGGGTAGGCGAAGTTGCAGGCCGGGCATCCGTAGGAGAACGCTTCGGTCACTTCGACCTTGCCGTCGACGCCGGACCGCTGCGGCGGGTCGATCAGGAAATAGTCGGTGCCGGCCACGTACGGCGACGGCACGGCCGGTGCAGGCGCGGCCGCGACGGCGACCCCGGTGAAAACCATTCCCAACAGCACGGCAAATAGGCGCACGAACATTACCTCAGCTTGTCTGGCATCGAGTGGTTCAGACCGGCGCCGCGGTGCCGCGGTTCCCGGAAGGGTCAACTATTTCGCGGCCGTCGTCGCTGCGCCGGCTTCGGCGGCATGCAGGCCTTCTATATAGCTGGCCAGTGCGGCGATGTCGGCGTCGGCCAGACCCTTGGCGATGACCGGCATGATCTTCGCGCGATCATCGTCGCCCCAGGTCTTGCCGTCGTGCCAGTCCTTGAGCTTGAGCGTGACGTAGTCGGCGTACTGTCCGCCGAGTTGCGGGTAGCCGGCGCCGGGATTGCCGCGGCCGTCGGCCGCGTGGCAGGCCATGCAGGCAGGCACGCCAGCCTTGGCATCGCCGCCGCGATAGAGCAGCTCGCCGCGGGCGACCATCTTTGCGTCGGCCACGCCGGGCAGCGACGACTTGCTGGCGAAATAGGCGCCGATGTCGTGCATGTCCTGCTCGGTCAGGGTCATGACGAATCCCATCATCACGGCATTTTCGCGCTTGTGCGTCTTGAACAGGCCGACCTGGCGCACGATGTAGCTCTCGTGCTGCCCGGCCAGCTTGGGGTACTGCGACGATGCCGGGTTGCCATCGAGGCCGTGGCAGGCGGCACAGGTTGCCGCCTTGGCCTGGCCGGCCTTGGCGTCGCCGGGTTTGGTCGCGGAAGCGTGCGCGGTGCTGGCCTCGGCCGGTGCGGCGGCCGCCGGTTCGGTCGGCTTGTCCGCGGGCGCCTGCGCCGATAACGAACCAGCGCCCAGCAACGCAACCACAGCCATCACGAGCCGAAAACTCATACACTGCACTCCAAGGGGTTCAATCCGGGCATTGGCGACATTTGCCTGCTCCGGCGCAAGCGCCGAATTATCCCAGCCGCCCCGGGCAGGGTCAAACCTGTTCATCGACAAGCCGAAAACAACGACGCCATCGACAAATGAAGGTCAATCCGTTCCGCAACGCGCAATTCACCCTGAGCGCACCCGAGCTGCGGCAGCTGCCGCGCGATGTCGGCGCCGAGATCGCGTTCGCGGGTCGGTCCAACGCCGGCAAGTCGAGCGCGCTCAACGCGATCTGCGACCAGACCGGCCTGGCGCGCACGTCGAAGACGCCCGGCCGCACGCAGCATTTCGTCGTGTTCGCACTCGATGCGGACCACCGTCTGGTCGACCTGCCGGGCTACGGCTACGCCAAGGTGCCGGAGAAGATGCGCGAGCACTGGCGGCGCACGATCGACGCCTACATGAAGGAACGCGAATCGCTGCGCGCCGTCGTCCTGATCATGGACAGCCGCCACCCGTTGAAGGATTTCGACGTGCAGATGCTGACTTACTGCCGCGACATCGGGCTGGCCTGCCACGTGTTGCTGACCAAGGCCGACAAGCTCTCGCGCAACGAGGGCGCCAGCGCGCTCGCGGCGGTGCGGCGCGAGTGCAAGGCGCAGGGCTGGCCGGCGACGGCGCAGCTGTTTTCGTCGCTCGCCAAGACCGGGCTCGACGAAGCGCGCAAGATTCTGCACGGTCTGCTGGTCAATGATGCGGGCGCTCCGGCTGCGCAGGAAGCGTAGAGGCCGGCCTCTTTTTATTGGCGCGCGCATCCCCACATCGTCTGACCTTCCCACCGCGAGCGACCCATGTCCGGACCCAGTGCCGTCAAGGAAACACCGATCGAGAGCCGCGCGCAGCTCGTCGAGTACATCGCGTCCGGCGCGCGCACTGTGGAAAAGTGGAAAATTGGCAC
>DASSGP010000108.1:0-2382 GCA_035693405.1 Rudaea sp.
GTCCCGCATCGAGGCTGGTAGCCAGGCCCGCGAGGAAGTTGGCGCGGCTGCCGCGTACCCAGATCATGAACAGGCCGCTGATGGCGCCGGCGAGCGCGGTCAGCAGGAACAGCCGCCCGTTCCAGCGATGAAGGGAATGCAGGCGCTCCCGCGACTGCGAAATCAGTTGCAGCGCACCACCGAATGTGACGATTGCCGCCAACAGAACGTGGAAGGCGAACGCCAGGTTCCCTGCCGTGTCGCCGGCAACGTAGCCCTTGAGCAAGTGCGTATTCTTGTTCCACAGCGCGAAGTCTCCGCGCAGCGTCGCGACATCGTAGAAACCGGCGATGTAATACAGGAATGCCCACTGGCCGATCAACGCCGTGACGAACCATAGCCGGGCCGCCGCGTCCAGCACGGCGTTCGCGCCGGCGAAGCGGCCGACACTCGAAGCACTGTCTTCGATTGACAATGGTCGTACTGCGGCCATGCTCACCCAGGGATTCACCAATGATCCTAGTGTATCCGGCGGGAAAGCGGCGGGTTCATTCGGTCGCGATAAGCAGCGGTCTTTCGGACCCTTTCGGTGGACGTCAGCCGCAAGAACATTCCGCCGGACAACTTCAAAGCGGCCGCACGGCCTGGCTTGCGACTGCTAGCGTCCCCCGACGAACTCCGCCTTGGCGTCGCCCAGCACATCGACGCTGAAGTTGCTGCAGGCCGGCTCGAATGAATGACTCAGCAGCGAGTGCGCGCACTCACGTGTCATGGCTGCCAGGCGCAAGGCGTTGTCGTGGACTTGCGGCGGCAACTCACCTGAGGCGGTATGCGCGATCAGGGCCTGGCTGATTTCCGCCTGATCGGTCGCGACGGCGTCCAGGAACGCGTGATCGACGCGCGCGTTCGACAGCTCCCAGTCTTCGATCAAGCGCATGCGCGAAGGCGGCAGTTGCAATGGAATCACGGACACCTTTGCCAACGCGGTTTGCGTCGTCGCGCAGATGACGCCAAGATCGCGCACGACGTCGTCAGCAAATTCGCGCACCTCCGGCCGCTCGGCCTGGCGCGCCGCAATGCGCGCCATGGCGAGGTCCGAGACCATCAGTTCCACGACCCGGGTCAGGGATTCCACCTGTGCGGTGTGCGCCAGATAGCGATCCTCCGCGCCGACGATGCTGCCCTGCCCGATCAGGCAAAGCGCCAGCAAGGTATTCCTGAGAGCAGTTGATTGGGTCATTGAAATGCGTTGTCGTTAACGGATGCCGACTGTCCTGCAGGCTGCGTCCAGACCGATTGGAGGCAGTATGTGCCAAGGACCCTGAACGCTCGCGCGCTGACGAACATCTCATTCATGGCGGCCTCAGGGGTTGGAACAGACCCGGAAACGATGGTTGAACCTGCGACCTGTATGATTCGCAACCCACTCCTAAGCAGGTGAACCCATGACACTTTCCCTCTACGACGCCTCAGTGCCTGTGTTCAAGCAGATGCTCGGCGGTCTCGACGATGTCCTCGGCAAGGCACAAGCGTCTGCCGTGGCCAGGAAGTTCGAGCCTGCTGCATTGATTCAGGCCCGCTTGTATCCCGACATGTTTCCGCTGAGCAAGCAGGTGCAGATCGCCTGTGATTTCGCTCGCGGCGTCAGCGCGCGTCTGGCAGGCGCCGACGTGCCTGCGTACGAGGACAAGGAAGAGACGTTCGGCGAGTTGCGCGCGCTGATTGCAAGGACGCTGGAGTTTGTCACCGGCCTCGACGCTTCACGCTTCGACGGCAGTGCATCGCGCGAGATCGTGCTGCGCCCCGGCACGCCGAAGGAACGGCGCCTGAACGGAACAAGTTACCTGCTGAGCTACGGACTGCCGCAGTTCTTCTTTCATGTGACCGCGGCGTATGCGCTGCTGCGGCACAATGGCGTGGAGATCGGCAAACGTGATTACATGGGCGCGTACTGATCTCCGGCGGCGGATCGACCAGCCGGTGTGTCCAAACCGGCACCGCTGGAACGTCATCGTAGTAGCGCGGCATCGTGCTCGCGCATGACGAACCAAGGAGACTTCACATGCAATACCTTCTGCTGCTTTACGCGAACGAGCATGGCTGGGACGCGCTGACACCGGCGCAACAGCAACAAGGCGCGGCTGCCTACAAGGCCTACACCGAGGCGCTGCAGAAATCCGGCGCACTCAAGGGAAGCAACCGCCTTCAGCCGACTTCCACGGCTACGACGGTGCGCAACGAGAACGGGAAGGCTCAAGTGCTTGACGGGCCCTACGCCGATTCGAAGGAGCAACTGGGCGGCTACTACCTGATCGACGCGCCCGATCTGGATGCCGCGATCGCCTGGGCGAACCGCTGCCCGGGCGCCGGCCACGGCACGATCGAAGTCCGGCCGGTCTGGGA
>DASSGP010000109.1:0-5026 GCA_035693405.1 Rudaea sp.
CGCCAGCCAATGCAGGGTCTGGCACAGCGTCGCGGCGCGCAGTTCCCGCTCCGCCAGCGGCTTTGTTATCGTGTCCATCGTCCCGGATCCTCGCCCCTGAGTTCCCATTATGACCGAACATCCGCGCGCTGCCGACGAGGGCCATGCCGAGGAACAGGGCCACCGTCCCGGCATGCGCTCTTCGCGCCGGCCGCGCTATCTGAAGATCGCCGAAACCCTGCGCGAAGAAATCCGCGTCGGCGTCCATGTCGTCGGCCGCCGCCTGCCGGGCGAAGTCGACCTGTGCAAACGCTTCAAGGCGAGCCGCTATACCGTGCGCGAGGCCCTGCGGCACCTCGAGGAGGCCGGCCTGATCCTGCGCCGGCGCGGATCGGGCACGCTCGTGCGCAGTGCCGAGGTGCAGGTCAGCTACGAGCAGCACATCCGCACGATCGACGACCTGCTGCAGTTCACGAACGCGACCGGATTCCAGTATCTGCATACCGACCGCATCCAGGCCGACTCGACGCTGGCCGGCTGGCTCAACCTGCGCGTCGGCATCGAGTGCATCCATCTGCACGGCATCCGCTACCACCGCCGGACGGCGCTGCCGTATTGCCTCGGCGAGGTCTATCGCCGTGCCAGCTGGCAGGGGCTGCCGCAGGGATTCGCGCGCATGGAGGATGCATTGCGCCACGTCATGGAAAAGGAATTCGAGCAGCGCATCGGCAAGATCGAGCAGTCGCTGAGCGCCGTGGCGATGACCGAAGAGCAGGCGGATGAGTTGAAGGTACCGGTCGATACGCCGGGATTCCGCACGGTGCGCCGCTATTTCGACCTGAAGGGCCGCCTTGCGCTGGTCGCGGTGACGCTGCATCCGGGGCCGCAGTTCAGCTATTTCATCCGTTATGAACGCAGGCAACCAGCCGCGCTGGCGTGATCCGCATTTGCCGCGACTGCGGCAAACCCGGACAATTGGCCCGATCAGCGGAGTCATGCAGTCATGAACGAGTCCGGCACACAACGCGAGTCGATGGAGTACGACGTCGTCACCGTCGGCGCCGGGCCGGCCGGGCTGTCGTTCGCAATCCGCCTGAAGCAGCTCAAGCCCGACATCCGCGTGTGCGTGATCGAGAAGGCGTCGACGATCGGCGCGCAGATCCTGTCCGGCGCGGTCATCGAGCCGCAGCCGCTGAACGAGCTCCTTCCCGAATGGGGCAGGAATCCGCCGCCAGTGTGCGTGCCTGTGACGCACGAAGAGTTCTGGTGGCTACGCGACAAGACGCGCGCGATCAAGTCGCCGATCCTGCCGCCGCAGATGGACAATCACGGCAACTACATCGTGTCGCTTGGCGCCCTGTGCGCGTGGCTGGCGCCGCAGGCCGAGGCGCTCGGTGTCGAGATTTATCCAGGCTTCGCAGCGGCCGAGCCGTTTTTCAACGACGATGGCTCCGTCGGCGGCGTGCGCATCGGCGACATGGGTGTCGCCAAGGATGGTTCGCACAAGCCCGGCTACACGCAGGGCATCGACATCAAGGCCCCAATCACCGTGCTTGCCGAAGGCTGCCGCGGGCACCTGACCAAGCAGCTGATCGCAAAATTCCAGCTCGACGCAAATTGCGATCCGCAGACCTACGGCATCGGCATCAAGGAGTTGTGGCAACTGCCGGCCGGCCGCGTCGAGCCCGGCAAGGTCATGCACACGATCGGCTGGCCGATGGACAACCGCACGTATGGCGGCAGCTTTCTCTATCACCTGGACAAGGATCGGGTCGCGATCGGTTTCGTGACGGGCCTGGATTACGAAGACCCGATGTTGTCGCCGTTCGAGGCGTTCCAGCAGGTCAAGCACCACCCGGTCATCAAGCCGCTGCTCGAAGGCGGCACGATCGTCTCGGCCGGCGCGCGCGCCATTGTCGAAGGCGGCTATCAGTCGTTGCCGAACTGCGAGATGCCCGGCGCGATCCTGATCGGCGACACCGCCGGACTGCTCAACGTGCCGAAGATCAAAGGCACGCACCAGGCGATCCGCTCGGGTATGCTCGCCGCGGAGTTCGTCTCGGCGACGAACCACACGCAAGGCTGGGATGCCGCGCTGCGCGGGTCGGTGATCGTTTCCGAGTTGAAGAAGGTGCGCAACATCCGGCCGGGCTTTCACAAGGGCTTCTGGCTCGGACTCGCGAACGCCGGTTGGGAAACGGTCAGCGCCGGGCATTCGCCGTGGACGCTGAAGAATCACGGCGACGCTACCGCGCTGCGCAAGTTCGACTCGTTCCAGCCCGCGTTGCGCGACTACGTCGAGCGTACCCTGCCGCCGCGCGATCGTTTGGCGGAAGTATACTTTGCCTCGACGCAGCACGACGAGGACCAGCCGGTTCACCTGCACGTCGCCGACACCAGCATCTGCGTCGGCAAGTGTGCCGAAGAGTACAAGAATCCGTGCACGCGCTTCTGCCCGGCCGGCGTCTACGAGATCGTCGGAAACGGCGCCGACAAGCGCCTGCAGATCAACGCCGCCAACTGCGTCCACTGCAAGACCTGCGACATCAAGGATCCGTACGGCATCATCAATTGGGTGACGCCCGAGGGCGGTTCGGGGCCGAACTACCAGAATTTGTGACAGCCGCGCGAGGCGACTGCTCGGCAAGTTTTATTGCGTGCGCTGGGAAAAAAGCGGGCGCCTTTGGCGCCCGACTCGAAGAATGTCCACGCCACGAAAACATCAGTGGCGATCACGATCCCAATGACCCGCCTCGTACCGATAGCGGCCGTCGTGGTCGTACCAGCGAGCGGCCACGTAGTGGTGGCCATAGCGGCCATGGATGTAGTGGCCACTGACCCAGACATGCCGGTGATTGCTCCAAGTCCAGTAGCCCGGCGCCCAGACGTATCCTACGCGTGCCTCAGGTATCACTTCATAGCGCGGTGCCGGCGGCGCGACGTCGACTTCGACATAGGTGCGCGCACTGGCGAGTCCAGGGGCAACGGCTGCTCCAAGCGCCAGGCCGGCGCACAACATAGCGGTTCGAATTGACATGATCTGCTCCTTCCGTTGCAACGGTCGTGACGCTGGTTGCGCCAGTACCGCGATCCACGAACGTTGTGGATGGTGCAACGATAAAAAACGCTGCGTGAATCGACTCCGAACGGGCGCCACGAAGCAGAACCGGCGCTAAACGCGAGACACCGGTTCGCCCACGGACAGATTCGAGGCCGCAGGTCCGAAACCGTTTAGTGCGCCTTCACATCGATGGCAGCGTGGCCTTACCATAGTGCGTCGCGCGGCCATCTCTGCGCTGCAATGCCTGCACGCGCGGACTACCAGTAAAATTTTCCACCGGATACGCCTTCATGCCGCCGACAGACAACGACCATCCACGCCTTGCGCATGTCGCATTGGTCACGGCCGCGGCGGCGCGCGACCTCGACGAGGATCTGCCGCCCCTGGAGCAGGCGCTGCGCGCGCTGCCGGGTATACAAATCAGCATCGTGAACTGGGACGACCCCGACGCCGACTGGTCGCGATTCGATGTGGCGCTGCTGCGCTCGGCCTGGGATTACTCGCAACGGCTCGACGAATTCGTGAGCTGGGCTGCGCGCGCGGCCGGACTCACGCGCCTGCTCAATCCGCTTGCGGTCGTGCGCTGGAACACAGACAAGCATTATCTGCGTGACCTGGCGCGGGTCGGAATCACCACGGTGCCGAGTGAATTCATCGAACCCGGCGAGGACGCGGCCTCGGCCCTTGACCTTTTCATCGCGATGCATTGCTCCGCCGGCGATTCGACCCCTGGCGCAAGCGCCGATCGCAAGGAGCCGGAATTCGTCGTCAAGCCCGCGATCGGCGCAGGTTCGCGCGATGCGCAGCGCTACGGTCAAAGCGAGCGCGATGCCGCCGTCGCGCACGCCGTGCGCCTTCTCGACGCGCGGCGCAGCGTCCTGCTGCAGCCGTACCTGGACCGTGTCGACGAGCATGGCGAGACGGCACTGATCTTTTTTGCCGGGCGCTTCAGTCATGCCGTCCGCAAGGGACCGTTGCTGCGCCGTGGCGAAGGTCCGACGCGCGCGCTGTTCGCCGAGGAGCACATCACGGCGCGCAAACCGACCGACGACGAGGTGCGCGTCGCCCTGCGCACGCTCGGCGCGATACCGTTCGCCAAGCCGCTGCTCTATGCGCGTGTGGACGTGATCCACGACGCCGATGGGGCGCCACGCGTGCTGGAACTCGAACTGACCGAACCGTCGCTTTTCTTCGCCCACGCGGCCGGGTCGGCGGCGCGGTTCGCCGAAGAGATTCGGGCAGTCGCCTCGCGCGCACCCGCCTGAGCTTGCTTCAGTAGCCTGCCGCGCTGGCGTTTACAACCTCGTTACGTTCTTTTGCCCGGCTTTACCTGTTTCGCGCATCGCTCTGTCAACAGCCGGCAGGCTTCGGCGTTATTGTCGATGTGGCAATCGCCACGCCTACTGGAGAGGTTTATGTATCGCAACACCCGCCTTGCCGCGCTCGCGGCAATACCCCTGACGGCGCTGTCGCTCTGCGCCGCCGCGCAGCCGGCCAATCCGGCCGCCGCACCGGGTACACGGCCGGATTTCTTCGCCCACATGCTCGAACAGATGGACACGAACGGCGACGGCCGCATCTCGCTCGACGAATATGTCGCCGCCGCCGGCGCGCGCTTCAAGAGCATCGACACGCAGAACAAGGGCAGCATCGACGCCGCCGACATCGCCAGTTCGCCGGCCGCTGTCGCGCGCATCGACCGCCGCGCCGAATCCTTCGTCAAGCATCTGGACACGGCCGGCAACGGCTATGTAACGAAGGATGAATATCTCGCCGCGGCGCAGAATCGCTTCGCGCGCCTGGACAGCAACGGCGACGGCAAGCTGACCCCGGATGAACTGGCCTCCCCGCACGAAAACCACGGCGGCAAGCAGGACAAGACCGGCGGAGCCCATGCGGCATTCGGCCAGAAGCGCTTCGACAAGCTCGACACCAACCATGACGGCGTGGTCAGCAAGGACGAGTTCCTGGCCGCGGCATCGGCGA
>DASSGP010000110.1:0-3918 GCA_035693405.1 Rudaea sp.
ACTCTCCAACGTCAGGTTGTACAACAGATTCGGGACAAGGATTCCTTCCTGGAATAACCAATACTGGCTCACCAAAAACCATTGGCAGCGATCGATACTAGCAACAAATGCTTAACATGGGAACCCCTGATGTGTTAACAATATGGGCCCTTCAGACGCGCCGATTCAGCGGTCTTTCAAGGGTTTTTCAAGGGGTTTGCGCGAGGGGCGCGCGCGACTTCGGACGTGCAATTTACATTTGTTACATTTGCACGGTCGCGCGGGGACGAACGGTTTCTAGAGGTCCTGGTGGTACTGGACGTAGGGGACGCGAGCCTGGTTGCCGTCGACTTCACGGGCCACCGGGTCGGTGATCGCCGGCAGGGCGCCGGAGGACCACAGATTCTGTGTGCCGATGCTCAGCTGGCCCTGCCACGGCGTGCGCCACGACAGTCCGACATCGAGGCCAGCCCAGCGCGATGTGCCGTTGAAGGTGTCGTTCGGGCCGAGCACGCGGCCGGTCAGATTGCCGCTGAAAGGACCGTAATGGAGCCCAAAGGTCAGAGCCGCCTGATTGAGGCTCAGAAGCGGAGTATTGCTTGGTCCGTACAATTGCAGCCGGCCGAGGCTGGCGCCAAGATCAAGACTGTTCGGGCCGGCGAAGCGCCAGTGTCCGAGCGCGTTCACGCTGGAGTTCTGGACGTCAGCCCCCTCGAGTCCCGGGATCAGCAGCGTCGGCAGCTGGGAATTGCCAAGCGCACTGAAAAGGTCCCAGGTCGGACGGGCTGCGAACGGCACGCCGTCTTCGCGCCGGAACCAGGAAAGCCCGTAGCTCAGATCGACGTCGATGTTGTCGAGCACCGACCAGTCGGCACCCAGTTGCAGCGCGCCTGAATGCGCCAGCGTTGCGCGTTCGCCGCAAGCGACGTTGGCAGTTCCAGGCCCGCAACTCAACGGATCCCCAGTCAGCAATGGACCCAGGACGGTACCGCGGCCGTAAGTGACGTAGGCTGCCGCTTCGCGACTCAGGCCGAGCTGGAAACCGCTGGTGAAGAAGTTCGTGACGTCGACGAATTTCCAGTCGGCCGCCGTGCCGATCTGCGGCGACTGCGGCCGCGCCGGGATCGAATTGTCGGCCAGCGCCACGATCGCCAGAATGCGACCATCCGGCGTGCTCCACAGTGGCGTGGTCTGAAGATTGCTTAGTCCGGAAACGGGGTATGCTTGCGGATGCAGGATCTGGTCGATGAGGCCGGGCTGCAGGTTCGCGGATGCCTGCCACGGGCTTCCGACAACCGGCTGCGCGGAAGCAAGCGCAGGCAGCAGCAGGGGGAGCAAGGTGGCGAACAGACGGTGCATGCAAACTCTTGGAATCAGGCAGCTATTAAGGATTCGTTGGGCCGCGTCAAGTTCCCGGAAAGGCAAAACGGAAAAGTGGCACGGTATTCGGCAAGCATTCTACCTCAAATTATGGAAAACTAACACTTCTGTGAGCCGGGGCGGGTTTGATCACGTCCGGGCCGGGGAGGGCGGCCAAGGCCGCCGTATTCGACGCAAGGTTGCGCCGGACACGCAGGCAGGCACGCGCTATACATGTCGTCGTTGAAAGTCATCTCGCCTACGATCGACCCCGCAGAGCGCGACGCGCCTGCCGACAGCCGTGTGCCCGAGGATTTTCCCGCCGACGGCCTTGCCGAACTGCTGCGGGCATCGACCAAACGCGGCACCGAGGCGGCCTCGTGCGCATTCCTGCGCAACTGGGTGGGCGCCGCCCAAGCCGATTTCTTCTGGGTACCGCTGGACGCCGGCGCGCTGTCGTCGGCGCCCGCGCCTTCGCTGATCGGCCTGGCCCAGTCGGCCGTGGTGCGCGGCGAACTCGTCACCGAACCGGATGCTCCGGATGATGCGCACCCGGTCTGGATCGGCGTGGCGGTTCCGTTGCGCTGCGAGAATCACGTCGTCGCCGTTCTGGCGTGCAGGATTGCCGCCGAGCGCTGGACCCAGCCGCGCTGCCGGCAGCAATTCGACACCGCTGCGTTCCTGATCGAAACGCATTTGTGCAGCCTGGACGTCATCGAGGACCTGCGCGGCTCGGTCAGGCGTCTGGAGCAGGCCGAACGATTGCAGCGCGCGCTGTTCGCGATCGCCGACCAGGCCAGCGCCGATCGCGAGATGCCGGAAGTGTTCCGCGCGCTGCACAACATCGTCGCCAGCCTGATGTACGCGGAGAACTTCTACATCGCGCTGTACGACGCGGCGCGCGACAGTCTGCGCTTTGCCTACTATGTCGACATCGCCGATACCGACCCGCCGCCGCAGGATCACGACTTCCCGATGGAGGCGCGCCGCGACAGCCTGACCTGGCATCTGGTCAAGGGCGGCCGCGCGCTGATGGGCTCACTGCCGCAGCTGGCCGAACAGATCGGCACGCCGATCGCCGACTTCGGCCCGGACTGTGTCGACTGGCTCGGCGTGCCGCTGCAGCGTGGCACGCAGATCGTCGGCGGTATTGTCGTGCAAAGTTATACCGAGGACGCGCGCTTCGACGACGAGGATCGCACGCTGCTGACCTATGTGGCGCAGCATATCCAGACGGCGCTGGAACGGCGCCTGGCGCACGAGGAACTCGAGCGGCGCGTGGCCGAGCGCACCGACGCGCTGCGCGACGCCAACCGGGTGCTGCAGCAGCAGGTGCTCGAGCGCCAACGCGGCGAACGCCTGCAGGCCGCGCTGTTCCGCATCGCCGAGCTTGCGAACACGACCGACAGCATCGAGGAATTCTACGCTGCCGTGCACCGCGTGGTCGGCGGTCTGCTGTATGCGCGTAATTTCTACATCGCGCTGCTGTCGGAAGACCAGGAACATCTGATGTTCCCGTATTCGGTCGACGAGCGCGACCAGAATCGCCACCCGCGCAAGATCGGCCACGGCCTGACCGAATATGTGCTGCGAACCGGCAGCGCGTTGCTCGCGGATCGTCCCGGCCTCGAGCGCCTCTATGCAAGCGGCGAGGCACATCCGATCGGAGCGCGGTCGCGCAGCTGGCTCGGCGTGCCGCTGATCTGCGACGATCGCCCGGTCGGCGTGCTCGCCGTGCAGAGCCACAGCGACGAGCATCGCTACACACCGCGCGACCAGGAACTGCTGACCTTCGTTTCGTATCACATCGCCAACGCGCTCGAGCGCAAGCGCAGCGCCGAGTCGCTCAAGCAGGCGTATGCCAAGCTCGAGCATCGCGTCGTCGAGCGCACCGGCGAACTCGCCGCGGTCAACCGCGATCTGCGTGAGCAGATCATGGTGCGCGAACGCGTCGAGCGTCAGCTCAAGTACGAGAACCTGCACGATGCGCTGACGCGCCTGCCGAACCGCAATTTCCTGCTCGAGCGCCTCGGCCAGGCGCTCGCCGCGTTCGCCCGGGATCCGCGCCAGGGTTTCGCCGTGCTGTTCCTCGATCTGGACCGCTTCAAGGTCATCAACGACTCGGTCGGCCATCTCGTCGGCGACGAACTCCTGAACGAGGTCGGAGCGCGCATCGCTGCCGCAATCGAACCACGCGACCTGGTCGCGCGCCTGGGCGGCGACGAATTCGCGATCGTGCTGCACAACATCGAAAACGCGGCCGATGCCAGCTCGTTCGCCCAGCGCATCATCGACACGCTGAATGCGCCGATCCGCCTCGGCGGCAAGGAACTGTTCACCTCGGCCTCGATCGGCATTGCGCTGGCGGCGTCGCACTACCGCAAGGCCGAGGAACTGCTGCGCGATGCCGACGTCGCCATGTATCGCGCCAAGAACGAAGGCCGTCATCGCTTCGCGGTGTTCGACGAACGCCTGCATCTGGAAGCGATGCGCCTGCTCGATCTGGAAGGCGACCTGCGCCGCGCGATCGCGCGCAGCGAGTTCGTGCCATTCTTCCAGCCGATCCTGCGCCTGTCCGAC
>DASSGP010000111.1:0-13018 GCA_035693405.1 Rudaea sp.
CTCGCTGCGCTCGAAAATCGCGTCCGAGCCCTTGAAGTCGAAGCGATTGGCCAGTTCGCGATTGGCCTGGTCGATTGCATTGGTCAACTCGTGCAGGTCGAGTTTCGAGACGACATCGAATGACGGCATGGCTGTTCCCCGAAAGTACCGGCGGATTCTAGCAAGCCGGCCGAGCGGATTCGCCAGAAAGGGCGCCTTCCCAGCCCATCGATCCGAGCACTCGCTGCCATACCGCGTCGAGCGGCGCTTCGAGCATCAACCGCGTTCCCCTGAGCGGGTGGTCCAGCTGCAGCCGCCAGGCGTGCAGCAAAAGCCGATGCACGCCGAAGTGAATGCGCCACAGCCGGTTGTGGTCGCCGCGGCCGTGGCTGGTGTCACCGACGATGTGGTGCGATACGTGATGCAGATGCTTGCGGATCTGCCGATAGCGGCCGGTTTGCGGCGACGCTTCGATCAGCGCATAGCGTTGTTCCGGATATCTGCCGAGCTCTATCGGCACCGTGGCGGTCGCCAGCACACGCCAGGCCGTGATGGCCGGCTTCCGCGGGCTGCGCTCGCGCACATCGGGCAGCGCGTAGTCGATCGTGCCTGCGGCATCCGGCCAGCCGCGCACGACGGCGAGATAGATCTTGTCGATGCTGCGCGCCATGAACTGCTTGCCGAGTTCGCCGGCGATCTCGCGCGACTTCGCCAGCAGCACGACGCCCGACGTGGCGCGGTCGAGGCGGTGCGCCAGGTACAGCGCGGCGCCGGTCTGCTCGCGCAGGCGTTCGATCAGGAAGTCGCGCTCGTCGGCCGCGATTGCGCTGCGATGAACCAACAGGCCGGCCGGCTTGTTGACCGCAAGCAGCGCGTCGTCTTCGTAGACGACCTCGATTGTCGTCAACATGCAGTCGTCAATACGGCAGTCGTCAACGCGACCGGCGCCAGGCCAGGGCGAACGCCAGCACGCCGACGACAGCGATGACCGACGCCGGCAGCGCCCGCGGCAAGTGCACGAGGCGCACATCGAGCGCATAGATGATCGTCGCGCACAGCAGGGCGGTGGCGCCAACGACGGCGAAGATCAGGCTCTGCGTCGCGGTGCGGTCGGCGGCAGCCTTGGTTTCGTCGTCGCGCGCCCGCGCCGCGTCGAAATCGCCGGCAGCGGCCTTCATCAGGTAGGTATGAACGAGTTGCGGCATTTCGGGTGCGGCCGCGAGCCAGGTCGGCACCCGCGCGCGCAACTCGCGCAACGTGCGGCGAAAGCCGTAACGACGCCGCAGGATGTCGGCCAGTACCGGACGGGCGACCGACCAGATGTCGATGTCCGGATACAGCGTACGGCCGATGCCTTCGATGTTCAGCAGCGTCTTCTGCAGCAGGATCAGTTGCGGCTGCAAGGTCAGTTCGTATTGGCGCGCCACGGCGAACAGCTTGACGACGACCTCGCCGAGCGAAATCTGCGACAGCGGCCGCGTGAAGTACGGTTCGCACACCGTTCGCACCGAGGCCTCGAGTTCATCGAGCCGCACATGCGCGGGCATCCAGCCGGCGGCGACATGCAATTCGGCGATGCGCTTGTAGTCGCGGTCGAACAGCGCCATGAAATTCTCGGCGAGCAGGAACTGGTCGCGTTCGGGCAGCGAACCCATGATGCCGAAATCGAGCGCGATGAAGCGCGGATTTTCCTTGCGCGTGGCGTCGACCCAGATGTTGCCGGGATGCGCATCGGCGTGGAAGAAGTTGTCGCGGAACACCTGCGTGTAGAACACGCGCACGCCCTTCTCGGCCAGCGCCATGCGGTCGATGCCGGCGGCATCCAGCGCCGCCAGCTCGTCGACGCCGATGCCGCGCACGCGCTCGAGCGTCAGCACCGATTCCTTCGTGTGCGACCAGTACACTTCCGGAACGATCAGATCCTCGCCCGTGAGAAAATTTCGCCGCAGCAGGCTCGCGTTCGCGCCTTCGCGCTGCAGGTCGAGCTCGTGGTTCAGCGTCGACTCGATCTCGGCGACGATATCGCGCGGCCGGATCTTGTCGGCGGCCGGATGCCAACGCTGCGCCAGTTCGCCGAGCGCGCGCAGAAGCGCGACATCGGCGGCGATGCGCGCATGGATGCCCGGGCGCAGTACTTTCACTACGACCTGACGCCCCCCATCGACATCAGCAGCCACAGGCCGTCTCGTTCTTCCTTCCTCCGCTTGCGGGGGAAGGTGGTCCGCAGGACCGGATGGGGGCGAATGCCCAACACCGGCAGGATCTGACTCGGGCCACAGCCGCGCCGCATGCACCTGCGCGATCGACGCCGAGGCCAGCGGTGTCTCGTCGAAGGTTTTATACAATGTCGCAATCGGCGCGCCGAGCGCCGCTTCGATTGCCGCGCGCGCCTGATTGCCGGGAAACGGCGGCACCTGGTCCTGCAGCAGGGACAGTTCGTCGGCGACATCGCCGGGCAGAAGGTCGCGGCGCGTCGACAGGATCTGTCCGAACTTGACGAAGATCGGACCGAGCTCGACCAGAGCCAGGCGCAGCCGCGCGCCGCGCGCAAGTCGGGCGATGTCGGCATGCGGGCGCGGCAGCAGCGGCCGCAGCCATTTCAGTGGGCGGAACAGGTGCGCGCCTTCGACCAGTTCGTCGAGCCGGTAGCGCACCAGAGTCGCCGCGATGCGCAGCATGCGTGGCAACTGACGCAGCGGTGTCACGTTCCACCCCCGCCGATTTTCGTCGCAACGCGCTGCACGCGCGCCGCGAGCCGGTCCGCGCGCTCGCGCAGCGCATCGATTTCGTCGAGCAGCGCATCGACCTCGGCCGGCGCGACCAGATCGCGCGTGTCGTCGCGCAGGAACGCGGCGCTGTCCTCGGCGAACGACTGCGCCGACTCGCGCGTCCATGCAAACGCCGAGTGCAACGCGCGCGCGAGCGGCACGCCGAGGACATCGCCGAACGTGCGCGCGAATGCCTCCTCGATATCCGGACGAAAACCGCGCAGCAATTTTTCGACGCGGCGCGCAAGCTCGGCGTCACCGGAGATTTCGACCTTGCCGGCTGGAGTCTTGCCCGCTTCGTCGCCGCGGCGAAGTGCAAATGCAAGCAGGCTGCCCGGACTGGCGTGCAGATTGAGGTCGCCCGGAGCCTCCCAGTGCGGGCCGACCCGCAGGCGGCCGGCGCGCACCGTGATCGCCAGTGCCAGGTTCGCGCCGCGCAATTCGACACCGATGCGCCGCCCTTCGAGTCTGGCCAGCTGGCTGCGCATATCGGCGTCGAGCGTAACGCCACGATTCAACGCGGCCTCAAGTGCGCGGCCGAGCGCGGCCAGCAGCGGGTTCGGTTGGCGGTCCTCGGCCATCAGGTGCGATTGCTCGAAACGGGCGGGCATTGTAGCCGGTCCCTCGGCGGGCCCGCGGCAGCGCCGGCGCTTGGGCGCCTCGCGCGTACCGCTAGTCGGGCCGCTGCTGCATGCGGTTGCGCGCTAGGTACTGCGACAGGCGCGCCAATCCCTCGGCCATGCTCACGCGCGGCTTGTAGTCAAGGTCGCAGCGGGCCGCATCGATGTTGAACCAGTGCGCGGTCGACATCAGCTCGACCATAGAGCGCGTGAGCGGCGGTTCGCCGGGCAGGCGCAGCAGCCGGTAGACTGCCTCGAGCGCCGCCGCCAGGAACTTCGCCATGCCCAGCGGCATGTGCCGCGTTTCCGGCGGAAAGCCGTCGGCCGCGAGCCAGGAATTGATCAAGGCTTCGAGCGTGACCGGGTCGCCCTGGCTGATGAAGTAGACCTTGCCGGCGATCGGCGAACCGATCGCGAGCCGATCGAGCGCCAGCAGATGCGCTTCGGCCGCGTTGTCGACGTAGACCGTGTCGATCTTCTTCGGCACATCGCCGATCAGGCGTAGCTGCCCGCGGCGCGCGCGGCCGAGGATGCGCGGCAGCAGATTCGGATCTCCGGGTCCCCAGATGAAGTGCGGCCGCAACGCCACGGTTGCCAGCTGCTGGCTGTTTGCGGCAAGCACATGCTGTTCGGCCAGCGCTTTGGTCTGGGCGTAAGGCGAGCTGAAGTGCGTGGCGTAAGGAACGGATTCGTCGACGCCTTCGAGATCCGCGCCGTTGTGCACGACACTCGGACTGGAGGTCAGCACGAGCTTGTCGATCTCGTGCAGTTCGCAAGCGGCGAGCACGTTGTCGGTGCCGCGCACGTTGGTTTCGTAGTAGTCCTCGATGCGTCCCCAGGTGCCCACGCGGCCGGCACTGTGGATGATCGCATCGACCCCGGCGGCGGCTTCGGTGACCAGATCGAGCGAGGCGATGTCGCCTTGACGCTGATCGACACCGAGCGCAGCGAGTGCCGGATGCGCGCTGCGATTGAGCGAACGCACGGAATGTCCGTGCGCGGCGAGCTGCCTGCAGATCGCCTGGCCGAGAAAGCCGCCTCCCCCCGTAACGAGAACTTTCATCAATTGGCCCCTGTGCAAGCGTTGCTGTGTGCCTTTACCCCGGCATCCTGCCCGATCCGTGCCGCGCCGATTGTACCGGTAGCGTGAACGCCCGGACGAAATTTAGGCGGCCTTAAGTTGCGTCAGTGTAGTTTTCGTTTGGATTTAGTGCTGGAGACAAAGGGTATGCGAGGCGCGCCGGTTTTTCTCGTGCTGCTGCTGGCCGCGTTTACGGTCCATGCCGAGCAGGAATTCAGCGGCACGACCGCCTCGGGCGCGTATTACCGCATCGCCGTGCCGGACGGATGGAAAGCCGGGGACTCGCTGGTTCTGTTCCAGCACGGACTGACGTTCGAGCCGCCACACCCGCCTCTCGACCTTGGTCCGATCGCGGACCTGCAATTGAGCGAGGGCTACGCCGTCGCCGCGACGAGCTACAGCCAGCGTTCCTGGGCGTTGTTTACCGCGCCCGAGGACAACGCCGAATTGCTTGCGGCATTCAAGCAGCAGGTCGGCATTCCCGGCGCGATCATCCCGTTCGGCGGTTCGCTCGGCGGTCTGATCGCGCTGAAGCTGGCGGAAGACCCGCGTTTTGCGCCGGTGCCCGGCGTCTATGCGGCGTGTACGCCGGCGGCTGGTTCGCGCGTGTGGGATGCCGGCTTCGACCTGCGCCTGGCCTACGATGTCGTCTGCGCGGGTGCCGGCGATTTGCCGAAAGGCGACGCGCCGTATCCGTGGGCCTACAACCTCGACGACATCCCGGACAACCTGTCCGACCTGGAGAACGAGGCGCAGTTGCTGCAGACGCTGATTCCGCTGAACCAGTGCACCGGCGTCAACCTGCCGAAGGAGTTGCGCAACGATGCGATGCAGCGGCGCCTGACCCAGCTGATGAACCTGGGCCACCTCACCAGCGAGAAATTCTTCGTCACGAACGCCGCTTATGCGACCTACGGTTTGAGCGATCTGGTGCGCGCGCCGGACAAGCTCGACGACCTCAATCCGTTCAGCAACGTCGGCGTCGACTACGGCGACGCGACGATCAACGCGAACATCGCCCGCATCGAGGGCAACCCGTTCGCCGCGCTGTACTTCCGCGATGTGTCCGATTTCCGCGGCAGGATCGGCGGCGCCAAGGTGATCTCGGTACATACGAGCAAGGATGAGCTCGTGATCCCGGCCAACGAATTCGTGCTGCGGCAGATCTTGCCGCCTACGCAGTTGACCAGCGCCCTGGTCAACGAGACGACGCCGAGCCATTGCGGTTTCACCGTCGCCGAGGGCGTCGGCGGCTGGGAAGCGCTGCGTTCGTGGATCGCCGGCGCGCCGCAGCCGAGCGTGGCCGACCTGCAGACCGACTGCGCGACAGCGATGGCCGGCGGCGCGGGCGGACCGTGCCGGTACGATGCCAGCATCGACGTGCCGACGTTCGACAGCCAGGTGCGGCCGCGCCAGGCGGTCACCGCGCCGCCGGTCGACGCGCGTTACAGCGGCCAGTGGTACGACCCGGCGCGCAACGGCGAGGGCATTGCGCTGGAAATCCTCGACGATGGCCGCGCACTGGTATACATGTTCACTTATCCGCCAGTCGGCGCGCCGGGCCAGCAGGCCTGGCTGCTCGGTGTCGGCGACGTGCTCGGCAACGGCATCGAGTTCACCGACGTTCTGCGTTCCTCGCTCGACTCGGGCGGACACCTGCAGGCCGCGCACTGGGGCCGCATCGGCCTCGTGTTCGACGACTGCAACAACGGCCATATGCGCTGGGACGGGCCGGCGGACTGGGGTTCGCTCGAAGTGCCGATCACGCGCATCACCGCGCTGGGCGGATTGAGTTGTGCTTCGGGTACGGTGGCGCCCGCGCAGGCCAGCGGCTCGTGGTACGACGCGCGCTATCTCGGTAGCGGCTTCGTTTTCGAACAACTCGATGCGCAGCACGTCGCGGCAATCTGGTTCGGCTTCGATGCAGCCGGCAACCAGGCCTGGCTGTCCGGCATCGGCGAGCAGGGCATCGACGGCTACGCCGGGATTTTCTATCAACCGGTCGGCCCGCGCTTCGGCAGCGCCTACGATCCGGCCGCGTTCAACCCGCAGCAGCGCGGCACGCTCAGCCAGCTGAAGGTCAATTGTCTGGACGCCAACACCACCGTGGTCGGGTTCCCGGGACTGCCCGACGACCCGTTGCCGTTCGCGCTCGGGTTGACGCGGTTCACGTTCCCGGCGGGCGTGACGAAATGCAGTCCGTGGGACTATTGAGGAAGCCTGCCGCTCAGTGATCCTTGATCGGATGCGTTTCGGCTTCGTCGCCAGCCGGTGGCGGGCGACTCTGCTTCACCACTACCTTGCCGCAGACGTAGGCCTCGAACGATTGTGACCCGTCCTTCGGCTCGCTGGTCGGCTTGATCGTGTCGGCCGGAATCCCGGCCGCCTGGGTGCGCGCGAGCGTTTCGAGTTCGTCGCGCACCGTCAGGTCGGAACGGTGGTAGAACGCGACCTTGTCGGCGACCGACACGCTGATCGCGCCGGCGTCGCGGCAGCCACTGACGTTGCCGTCGTAGGCGACACGCACCGCGTTGCCACCCGGCGTTTCCTTGACCCAGGTGCACGCGGCGGTGAGAGCTGTCAATGTGCACAATGTAACAAACGCTGCTTTATTCATAACTCGATATCTGAGGCCAATGTTGTGTTCGCACGTATCCGCGCAGTCACGCGCTTCAGCCCCTCCCCCTTGATGGGGGAGGGGTTGGGGAGAGGGTGAGCGCCTGCGTAGCAGGCGCCTGCGGCGCCTTCCCCTCTCCCGCCGCGCTTCGCGCGGCGACCTCTCCCGCAAGGGGAGAGGTGACCAAGCATGCAATGTTTGTAGTCGAGCGTGACGCTAGCGTACCACCTTGCCATCGGCATCCAGCACCTGCACCTCACCGAGGTTCAGCGCGCGTACCGGTTTCTCGATCTTCGACAGATCGCCGACGATGACCCAGGTCAACGCCTCGGGGCGGTAGATCTCGTTCGCCGCCGCCTGCACCGCGGCGTCAGTCTGCGCTTCGATGCGCTGCTTGAGTGTCTGCACGTAGTCGTCGGGACGGCCGTACAGTTCGATCGCATTGATCGCATTGAGCACGGCGCCGGTCGTTTCGTAATTGCCGGACAGCGAACGCACGCGGCTGACCTTGATCTTGTCGATCTCGGCGTGCGTCAGCGGCTTGTCGCCGACGACGGCGCGGATTTCCTTGAGCGCCTCGGCGGCCGAATCGGCGGCCTTGTCGATCTGCACGGGCGCATAGATCATCAGCGGCCGCTGGCCGACCGCGTCCTGAAGGATGCTGCCGGCGCCGTAGGCCCAGTGCTTGTCCTCGCGCAGGTTCATGTTCAGGCGCGACGTGAAGCTGCCGCCGAACGCGCCGTTCGCGGTCAGGATTTCCAGGTTGTTTGGCGCCTTCGTCGACGGTGCGACGACACCGGCGAGGATCAACGCCTGCGGCGAATCGCTGCGATTGATCAGGAACACGCGCGGTTTGCCCTGCTTGGCGACTGCGGCGATGTTCTTCTTCGGCAGCGGCGACGCCGGCGCTTTCCAATCGCCGAATACCTGCTCGAGCTGCGGGATGATCGAATCCAGCGTCGTGTCGCCGGCGACGATGATCTTGACGTTGTCGGGACGCATGAAATCGCGATGGAACGCGGCCAGGTCGGCGGCCTTGAGCGACTTGATCGACTCGGGCGTGCCGGAGCCGGAAAACGGAATGCCGTAGGCGTGGTCCTTGCCGTACAGCAGCGGCGGCAGCGTGCGCAGCGCCAGGCCGGTCGGCTGGGTCTTTTCCTGTTCGATGTCGGCCAGCCACTGGCCGCGGATGCGCGCGATGTCGGCATCGCGGAACGCCGGATTGCGCACGATGTCGGCGAACAGCGCGAGCGACGGCGCGAGTTCGGTGTTGAGGGCGTTGAGGCTGACGCTCGAGCTGTCGAGCCCGGCGCCCGAGCCGATCACGGCGCCGAGGCGCTGCTCGCGCTTGGCGATCTCGATCGAGTCCAGAGTCTTGGTGCCTTCGTCGAGCATCTCGGCAGTGAAGCTTGCCGTGCCGAGCTTGCGGCCCTGGTCGGCGGCATAGCCGGCGTTGAACTGCAGCTGGATCTGCGTGACCGGAATCGTGTTGCGTTCGGCGAGCACGACCTCGATGCCGTTCTTCAGCCTGCCATGCTGCAGCGTCGGGAACGTCAGTTCGGGGAACTGCTCGACTTTGGGCACGCCGGCGCCGCGCGCGACGCTGCTTTTTACCGTTGTATACTTGCGCTCCGGCGGCAGCACCGGCGCCGGCTTGCCGGGCGCGTCGGGCAGTCCTTTGACCGCCGCGTCCTGCGCGGCGAGATCGGCGCCGGGCTTGGCCGGCACGACCGTCAGGGTGTAGTCGCCCTTGGCGATCCAGCGCCGTGCCGCGTCGAGCACGCTGGCCGCCGTCGCCGCCTGGCTGCGTTCCTGGGCGATTTTGTATTCGGCCGGATTGCCGTGATAGACCTGTCCCTGGGCCAGCAGCACGGCCTTGCCGCCGAAGCCGCCGACTTTTTCCAGGCCGCGGATGAAGCCGGCGCGGATCGACGTCTTGGCGCGCGCGAGTTCGTCCTCGCTTGGACCGTCCTTGAGGAATTTCGTCCATTCGTCGGCGATCGCGGCCTCGACCTTGGCCGGGTCGACGCCGGTCTTGACATCAGCTTCGAGATTGAACTGGCTGGCGAGCGCGAACGTCTGCACGCGCACGGACACGTCGTCGACGAGCTTGTCCTGGTAGACCAGGCGCTGGTACAGGCGCGAGGTCTTGCCGCCGCCGAGGACGACCGCCGCGAGATCGAGCAGGCGGTTGTCGAGTTCGCCGCCCTGCGGCACGTTCCATTCGCGCACGATTCGCACCTGGGCGACGTGGTCTTCCTGGGTGCCGCGCGTGGATTCGCTGCGCGGCGCGACCCAGCCCTGCTGGCGTGGCACCGGCGGGCCGGCCGGAATGTCGCCGAAATAGTGCTGCATTTTTTCTTTTGCGATTGCCGGCGTGATGTCGCCGGCGAGCACGACGGTCGTATTGGCCGCGCCGTAGTAGTCTCGGAACCACTGCTTGACGTCGTCGAGCGAAGCGGCGTCGAGGTCGGCCATCGAACCGATCGTGTCGTGGTGGTACGGATGGTTGGCCGGAAACGTGTTGAGCAGGATGTTCTCGTCGACTCTTCCGTACGGCCGGTTCTCGCCCTGGCGCTTCTCGTTCTGGACGACGCCGCGCTGCGTGTCGAGCTCGGTCTTGCCGATCGCCGAGAGCAGATGGCCCATGCGGTCGGATTCCATCCACAGCGCCATGTCGAGCGCGGTAGTCGGCACGTTCTCGAAATAGTTCGTGCGGTCGAACCAGGTCGTGCCATTCATGTCGGTCGCGCCGGCCAGTTCGAACGGCTGGAAGTAGGTGCCCTTGTGGTTCTCCGAACCGGAGAACATCAGGTGCTCGAACAGATGGGCGAAACCGGTCTTGCCGCCCGGTTCGTCGGCCGAGCCGACGTGATACCAGACGCTGACGGCGACGATCGGCGCCTTGTGATCTTCGTGGACGACGACGGTCAGGCCGTTGTCGAGCTGGAATTTCTCGAACGGGATATCGATCATGTCAGCCTTCTGCGAAGATGCGGCCGGAGCAGCGGGCGCGGCAGCGCTGGCCAGGGTAAGAGCAAGGGCGCCGCACATCAGGCTGGCGGCAACGACAGAACGCATGCTGATTCCTTACGGGTGAATCGAGTGGGCCGCCGAGCCTAGCCGCCGACCGCGGGATGCGCAATGTGCCATTAGGTCGGTGGGCGTACCATTCACCCTGTTCATGTTGCGGAGCAAGCCGATGCAACGCGTACTCGTCACCGGCGCCAATCGCGGACTCGGCCTGGAGTTCGTGCACCAGTTGCTGGCGCGTGGCACGCGCGTGATCGCCGCGTGCCGGCAACCGGGCCGGGCCTTGAAGCTGACCGAACTGGCGGCGGCGCACCCCGGCCATCTCAGCGTATTGCCGCTCGACCTGAACAAGGAGCGCTCGATCACAGGACTGGCGCAAGAGGCCGGCATGTTGACCGACAAGCTCGACGCGCTGATCAACAACGCCGGAGTGCTGGTTTCCGGCGAGCGCTACGGTGAGCTCGCCGCCAAGACGTTCGCCGACACGTTCGCGACGAACGTGATCGGTCCCCTGTTGCTGACCCAGGCGCTGACGCCGCTGCTCGAGCACGGCGACGCCGCGCGCGTCATCAACCTGTCGTCGGACCTCGGCTCGCAAGGCGATACGGTGGCATTCAACACGCCGAGCTACGCGATCAGCAAGGCCGCGCTGAACATGGTGACGCGGCTGACGGCGGCCGAACTCGGCGCGCGCGGCATCACCGTGATCAGCCTCAACCCGGGCTGGGTCAGGACCGACATGGGCGGCGCGCGGGCACCACTGGCCGTGCCCGAGTCGGTTGCCGCAATGCTCGAGGTGATCGATGGCTTGAAGCCCGGCGATGGCGGCCGTTTCCTCGATTACACCGGCGCCGAAGTCGTCTGGTGATTCATCGCGGCGGCGGCTGGCGCCCCATCGGGCTGGCCGAGAAAATCCAGCACGCTCGCATTGAAGCGTTCGGTCGCGTCGAACGGCGTGCCGTGGCGCGACCCGGCGATCACGACAAGTTGCGCTTGTGGAAAATGGCGCATTTCGGCGCGCTTGTCGGCGAGCGGCGTGTAGTCGTGCTCGGCGGCGATGAGCAGCGTCGGCGCATGCAGCGTGTGCAGGCGATCGAGCGCGCTCCAGCCGATCAGCGCGCGGATCGTCGCCAGATAGGCGCGCCGCTCATTTGCCCCGAGCACGTCGACGACGCGCTGGCGCTTGGGTGCCTGGTCGTCGTGCGGAAACAGCCGGCGGGCGACGAGCCGCGCGGTGCGGCGCAGTCCGATCGCGCGCACCAGCGTGGCCTGCGCATGTGCCTCGAACCATTTGCGCCAGGTGTCGGTGCGGTAGTTCGCCAGCGCATTGCACAGGACCAGTCGGCGCACGCAGACGGGCCGCATCAGCGCCATCTCGATGGCGACGGCGCCACCGAGCGAGAAGCCGAGCAGATCAGCCGATTCGATCGCGAGCGCGTCGAGCAGACCCCACAGGTCGGCGGCAAACTGTGCGATCGAATACGGACCCGCCGGTTTCGCGCTGCGCCCGGAGCCGCGCAGGTCCGGCAGAATCAGTGTATGCCGCCGGGAAAATTCCTCGCGCTGGAAGGCCCAGTCGCCGCCACTCGAACCCAGGCCGTGGATCAGCAGCAGCGGCGGTCCGGAACCGATGCATTCGTAGAACAGCGTGGTCGCGTTGATCGATAGCTCCGGCATCAATCGCAGCCTTGGGTTCAGTCCGGCAACCCATCAGGTGGCATTCATTCGAGCATGCGAGTATATCGGGCATGCACGCGGTGTTGACCCCTCCAATCGTTACCATAAGCCGATGAAACGATTTTTTCACCACTTCGGCATGGCCACCGCACTGGTATCGTTCGCGCTGCCCGGGTCGGCCGAGCAATTGACCGAATCATTCTCGGGCAGCGCCTACGCCATGGACAGCAACCAGTTGCTGTACCGCGAGACGCACTACCTTTTCTCGGGCGACAACGGCGGCGAACGCGTCGTGCTGTATCAATGCCCCGACGGCCGCGCGTTCGCGCGCAAGCGTTCGCGCGATGACGGCAATGCGCAGGCGCCCGATTTCGATCTCGTCGACGCGCGCGTCGGCTACCGCGAGGGCGTGCGCCGCAACGGCGACCAACGCGAAGTATATGTCCAGCGCACCGCAGCCCAGCCGGAACAGGCCGATCCGCTGCACCTGCCGGCCGATGGCGTGATCGATACCGGGTTCGAATCGTTCGCGCGGCTGCACTGGGACGCGCTCGTTCGCGGCGATACGTTGCCGTTCGACTACCTGGTGCCGAGCCGGCGCAAGTTCTTTGCGTTCAAGGTAGGCAAGGTCGACTTGCCGACGGCGCCGGCCGGTTCGGTCACGCTCCGTCTGGAATCGAGTTCGTGGCTGTCATTCCTGCTGCCGCATATCGATGTCAGCTACGACCTGGCGACGCGGCGGCTGGTTCATTACGAGGGCCTGTCGAACGTTCGTGACGTGAAGACGGGCAAGAACTACCGCGTCCACTACGAGTACCCGAAGATTGCGGTCGTCCACGACATCGGTCCGGCCCAGATCCAGGCCGCACTGATTGTGCCATTGGCTGCGAACTGTACGGCCGCGGACAACTTGGTGTCCGAGAGCGGACACTAGTTTCTGCAATCGTCCCTGATTGCGACGATCAAAAAGCGGCCATCCATAGAAAAGCCGTGCCGGAAGTCACGATCGCATCCGAGGCACGCAACCCAAATCCCTGATCGCGCATCTATTTCGTTGCGGTTGCCGAAGGCGGCGCCTGCTGGCACGGCACTTGCCTTGTCTACCTTGGCAAAAGTATACGAAAGGAGCGGATCATGAACCTGCAAATGCAGCTCAAGCGCGGACTCGTCGCGCTGGCAATCTGGGTGCTGCTCGGCGGCTTCGTGTTGAGCCGCGCCGGCGCCGGCGAGGAGCGCGCGGCCG
>DASSGP010000112.1:0-5286 GCA_035693405.1 Rudaea sp.
GGGCGCCAGTTATCCAGGCATCAATCTATTCGTGAGCGTGGACAACGATGCGCCGGCAAGCGTCATGAATTCCGCAACGGTAGCGGGCGGCGGCGAAATCAATACGGCCAACGACAGTGCGAGCAATGTCGCCTCGGTCACGCAAAAGCCGGACCTGTCGATCGGCAAGTCGCATGACGGATCCTGGAGCCAGGGTGACGTCGGCAAGACCTACACGATCACCGTCTCCAACGTCGGTTATGCAAGCACCAATCCAACGACCGTCACGGTCGTGGATGCGCTGCCGGCGGGGCTGACGGCGACGGCCATCGTCGGCGCGGGCTGGAGTTGTGTTCTCGGCACCTTGACGTGCACGCGGACCGATGCGCTGCCGACCAGCACGAGCTATCCGCCGATCGCCGTGACCGTGGACGTCGCAGATGACGCACCCGCCAGCGTGAACAACACGGCGACCGTAGCTGGCGGCGGTGAAATCAATGCGGCAAACGATAGCGCGAGCGACATCACGGCAATCGCTCCGGTCGGGCCAGGTGTGGACCTGACCATTCACGTCGACGACGGGACCAGCGGCACGAAGTTCTTCGTCGGCGGCCAGCTTGCCGACTACACCATCACGGTGCACAACATCGGCACCGTCGATGCGCACAATGCCAACGTCCAGGATCTGTTGGCGGCGAACCTGCTCGATGCCGGTTGGATATGCAACGCCAGCGGGGCCGCGACCTGCACGCCAAGCGGGAGCGGCGCGCTTACCGACACAGTGAACATTCCGCACGGCGCCAGCGTGACGTATCACCTGACGGCGATGGTGCAGGCGACGCCCGAAATCCCTGTGACCAACACGGCGACCATTGCCGCCGGGAGCGGCGAGGCGGACATCAACACGAGCAACAACAGTTCGAGCACGACCGATGCGGTCGGTATTTTCGCAGATGACTTTGGAGGCCCATGAGGCTTTCAGGACTTCGCGGGTAGCTCCAACAACAGTCGACGTTGAATTCCCAGGTGACCGCTAGTCGTCGAGTGCCTCGAGTGGGCGTACGGCTGCAGCCGGCCATTGATTCCCTCCTATTCCTAAAGGCCCTTGACAGTAGCCTTTCCACCAGCTACCTTGTTTACCAAAGGTAGCTGGTTTGTATGGACTTGGAAAAATTCAGCACATTGCGCAAGGGGCTATTGGAATTCCTGATCCTGGGGATTGTTTCGTCCGGAAGGGTGTATGTTGCGGACATGATGCAACGCCTCAGCACCACGGATTTCGCCACGCAGGAAGGCACGTTGTATCCGTTGTTGAGCAAGATGCGCCGCGAGCAGCTGGTCGATTACGAGTGGCAGGAATCCGAGACCGGCCCGCCGCGCAAGTACTACAAGCTCGCGGCAACCGGCCGCAAACAGTTGGCGGAGTTTCGCGAGTACTGGAAATCCCTCACGAGCCTCATCGACGAGTTGGGCAAACCATCATGCAAACAGTGATTCAAGTCAGCCTAAGCGGACACTCGAAAGCGTTCCAGCTGGAGGAAGAGGCCTACACCTCGCTGCATGCATACCTCGAGCGCGCCCGGTCGCGCCTGAAGCGCGATCCGGACTATGAAGAGGTTCTGCGCGATCTCGAGCAATCGATCGGCGAGAAACTCGCGCAGTCCCTGCGCTCGGAGAATCGGGTCATCAGCCGCAGGGAAGTGGAGGTGGTGCTCGAAGAGATAGGCGCGGTCAACACCGGCAACGGCGATGCCGTGGACACCGGGCAATTCGATCGCCCTCGCCGCCTTTGCCGGATCGAAGAAGGCAAATGGATCTTCGGCGTTTGCCAGGGCCTCGCGGTCTACTCCGGCATTGCCGTCGAGTGGGTTCGGGCGATTTTCGTCATCGTGTCCGTATTCACCGGCGGCATACCGGTGCTGATCTACCTGGTACTGATGTTCGCCCTGCCCGTCGTGGGCACCTACGACGAGTACAACGCGAGCCTGCGAACGCATTCCGGCGCGATGTGATTGTTCCGGGTGCGGCACGCGACTGCCGCGACTTGCCTTCTCAGGATTGAGCCACGCGAACGCCTTGTCGCCTCGCCGCGGAACGCGTAGGCGCAGGCGATGTTGTCGGGCCCGTCACGCTCAGCCGCACTCCCCTGTGCCGGAGGCCATCCGGTCGATGCGAGTGTCAGCGATGCACGTCAAAGTGTGCACGCGCGTGGACCCGACGACCGGACTTGATATTTCCCGTGGCGCCCGCAAACCTGTGCAAGCTTGTGCGTGGAGTCACCCGAAGCCAAAAATGGCGGCGGGGATGGACGCCGCCCGCCGCGAATCCGATTCCGTCATTTCCCGCGACATGGAGAAACCCACGTGACCCGACCCAAGCTGACCTACTTCGATGCGCCTGCGAGCCGCGGCGAGGAATGCCGCCTTGCCTTGCACGTCGCCGGCATCGACTTCGAGGACAACCGCATCAGCCAGGCTGCATGGCCGGCGTTGAAAGAACAAACGCCCTACGGCCAATTGCCAGTGCTCGAATTGCCGGGTCAAGCTCCGTTCGCGCAGACCAATCCGATTCTCGTGCTGATCGGCCGCCGCCATGGGCTGCATCCGACCGACGACGTCGAAGCTGCGCGCCACGAAGCGATGATGCAGCATGTCGAGGAACTGCGGCACAACGTGTCGCCGACGATCCGCATGGGCGATGCGGAGAAGAAGACCGCGCGCGAAGCGCTCGTCGCCGGTTTCCTGCCGGCATGGGGCAAGCACGCGGAGCGCAACCTCGGATCGGCAGGACCGTTCTTCGCCGGCGCAAAGATCCACGTCGTCGACCTCAAGCTGCACATGGCCGTGCGCTGGTTCCTCGGCGGCAAGGTCGACCACATCCCGGCCACGATCTTTTCTGCATTTCCGAAGCTCATGGGCGTGCACGATGCCGTGCGCGACGATCCGCGCGTGAAGGCCTGGTACGCGAAGTAGCGTCCCGCGATTGCGGCGAGACCGGCGCGCGATCTTGCGTCCTACCCCATCGGGTGCTTCGATGCGTTCGCCGACGCCGCGTGTCGCGACAGGCTGATGCGTGCCGGCAGCTCGTGTTTGGATTTGGCGTGCCGCGCTGCGCCGAAACGCGCGCCGTTGCCCGCGCGCAGCCGAGCAACCCATCGTGTTTCTTCCCCGCTCAGTCGGGAAACTTCAGTGCCCGCTCGATGGCCTGGTAGCGCGGCTCCTTGCGCAGCGGATCGAAGAAGAAGTTCACTTTTGTGTACGCCAGATACGGGTCGCGATTGCGCAACGCGGTTTCGAGCCAATCGAGTGCGCGCGCGGTGTCGCCCCACTGCGCGTAGATGTCGGCATATCCCTCAGCGAACTGGTCACCAGCCAAATCCCTGAGCTTGGCAAGCATCGCTTCCGCCTCGGCGCGCCGCCCGAGCTTGTCGTAGACCATTGCCAGGCACCATGGTCCGTTGACCTCGCCCGCCCGCGCGCAAGTGGCACGGGCGTTCTCGAAGTCACCGCTCTGGTAGTAGGTGATTCCAAGCCACATGTTGACGGAAACGTCGTCCTGACCCAACGCCTTGGCGTCGCTGAAGGCTCGCACGGCGTCGGCGTAGCGCTTGGCGAACACCAAGGTCACGCCGAGTCCGAAATGATTTGTTGGATTCAACGGATCCAGTATCAGCAGTCGGCGCGCAGCGGCCAAGCCGGCCTCGGTACGGCCGATCAGCAGGACGAACGCGCCGTACTCCCTCAATACCCTTGCATCGCCCGGTGTGAGCGCGAGCGCCCGCTCGTACTCCTTGAATGCGCCGGTGATCTCCAGGGATCCGACGAAGAAATTGGCAAGAGCCAAGTGACCGTCCGCGAGTTCCGGCGCCAAGGAAATTGCCTTGCGTGCATCGATCTGCGCCTTGTTCAAGTAGTCGCCGGCTTCAGGTCCAGAAACCAGGGCACGGGCGAAATCGGCGAATGCGAGCGACCGGCCGGCGTAGGCGATGGCGTAATCGGAATCCACGCCGATGGCCTGCGTGTACGCGTCGATGGCAGTTTGCAGGCCATCCTTGTTCAGCCCGCCCGCGGCCAGGTTCACCGGCCCGAAGCGCCGGTACGCGCCCGCGGCACGCAGATACGCGTCGAATGCCGCCGGGTTGCGGGTCCCGCCCGCCTCGATCTTTGCAGCGACGTCGCCAAGCAGCGCGACCTTGAGCTGCTTGACCACGTCCGCGGCGATCTCGTCCTGAATCGCGAAGATGTCGTCGAGCTTGCGGTCGTAGGTCTGCGACCAAAGATGCGTGTCCGTGCCAGCCTTGATCAGCTGTGCCGTGATGCGCACCGAGTTGCCGGACTTGCGCACCGAGCCCTCGAGCACGTGTGCCACGTGCAGCGTGCGCGCGATCTCGGGAATCGCGACTTCTTTGCCCTTGAACGAGAACGACGACGTGCGCGCTGTCACCTGCAACTGCGGAATCTTCGCGAGCAGGTTCAACAATTCCTCGGAGATGCCGTCGGAAAAATACTCCTGTTCCTTGTCGCTGCTCATGTTCACGAACGGCAGCACGGCGATGGAATTGTCGCTCGCCGCCGGCACCGCGGACGCAGCCGACGGGGTAGACGCACTCGGCACGGCCGATGTCTGTGCTTCACGCGATGCGGCGGGAGCTTCGACTCTGCGCGGAACGAACCGGTCGAACGCAAACAGCCCGATCGCCAGAATGAGCAGGCCGACAATGAAGTAGTCGAGCCGGCGGTTGGTGATATGCGTGATGGAGGCCGAACGATCGACCTCGCTCTCGCGCTTGAGGCCCTCCGGCGTCATCTCGTAGATCCACGAGAACATGATCACGAACGGAAAGCCAATCACGCCGATCCAGACGACGACCGTTCCGATCCACTCGGGCAGGTGCAGCAGCGGCGCTACTGTCGAGGTGACCTGGGTGACGACCCAGCCCAGCGCGAGGTAGGCGGCAGCCGCCTTGAAGACGTTGCGGCGTCGGAGTTCGGCGAACAGGCTGCGCTTCATTCCCCGATGCACTCCCCTGTGCCGGATGCCATCCGGTCGCGGGTGAGTGTGGGCGCTTGCGCCACGGCGTGCAAGCGGGGTCCTGCGGCTAGCGCGCTACCGCACCGTCAGCGTCCGGTTCCCGGCAATAAGTTGCGGGCACCGGGCGTCCGGTTCGGGCCGGAAGCCGCCGATCAATGCGCGTTCTCGTTTGTTCTCACGCGGATGACAACCTTGCCCTTTGCACGCCCTGTCTCCAGGTAGTTCATCGCTTCATTGACTGCCAGGAACGGAAAGATCCGATCCACGACTTGCCTG
>DASSGP010000113.1:0-2250 GCA_035693405.1 Rudaea sp.
AGCGACCAGCGCGGCGGCAGCTACGCCCGCGTCGCCAACAACGTTACCGACATCGGCGCGTTCGAGCTCGACCCGGACCACATCTTCGCGGACCGTTTCGGCGCGCAATAGACACGCGACCACCAAGCCTCATCCGGTGCACGTGCAGCAACTCCGTCGACCTGACGATCGACCAGCGTGACGACACTTACCCACGCGTTCTCGGCATGCAGGCCGATATCGGTGCCCTCGAATTCGATTCCGATGACATTTTCGGCAACTGCTTCGGCACGCCGCCACTAGGCCGACGCTGCTCGGGCGGAATATGCGCGTTCGCGCCAATGGTGGTGCGTGCCGACTGCCGCTGCGTTCAGCAGTGAACTTTGCATGCGCTTCGGCATGGCCGCTTCACGCGGGCATTTCGCGCGCCGGACGAATCAAGTTCGTCGGGCCGATTGCCCGGTCTAGGACGCGCGCGGGGAGTAAAGTGGATACAGGACGGTTTCTTCTTCGTGGATGCGGTGCACGAGCACCTCGCCGATCGGCGGCAGATCTTTGCGCAATTGCGCCTGCAGCGCGGCACTCCAGGTGGCGCGTGTGTAGGTCGTGATGAACCGGTGAAGCATCTTGCCGACGCGCATCATGTCGGCGGACATCGCATCGACCTGGCGGGAGACATCCGGGTTCGGGTCGGCGTGGCGTGCAAAATAACCGTACAGGTGGCGGTTCTCGCTTAGCAGGTGATCCTGGAGCAGCCGCGTGAAACGGTCGAGCGCCGCGCGGCACGCCGGCTCATCACCTTGCTCGCTGGATCGCTCCAGATCGGAAAATAGCGAGAGCAGCTCCCTGTGTTCGGCCTGCAGCGCCGGAATCAGATCGGGCCGGTAGTCGCCGCGCGGGCGCACCGCGCTGATGTACTGCGACGCGCTGGCCTCTTCGGCGCGCTCGCCGCGGCCAAACCAGCGTTTTAAAAGGGAATTCATCAACTCGCTCCTGCCTGCTTCGACCACGCACCCCTGCGTGGCGCAGGACCTTGTCATTTTAATACGGGAAAAGGCCGAAAACAGGACATTTTACAACCCGGGCGATTCTTGCGCGAAAGACAGTCACGCCGTGCCCGGCAAGGTTGGTAGACTAGCGTGGGGACGGACGATGAAGCGAGTGCGTTCATGGGAAACCGGCCGCAAGTCACCGAACTTCTGGATGCTGTCGGGCGCGGCGACGCGGACGCACAGCAGGAACTGTTCACGCGCGTCTACGATGAACTCAAGCGCATCGCTCGCGGCCACGTGCGCCGCTCCGGCGGCCAGATCAGCATCAACCCGACCACGCTGCTGCACGAGGCCTGGATCAAGTTCGCGCGCGCCGAGGACCGGCAGTTGTCCGGTAGCACGCATTTCTACAATCTGCTTGCCCAGGCCATGCGCCAGGTGCTGCTGGATCTCGCGCGCAAACACGCGACCGAGAAGCACGGACAGGGAATGGCGCGCACGGAGCTGACCGAAGGCATCGAGAACGTCGAGCGTTCAGTCGACGAATTGCTCGCGGTCGACGATGCGCTCGGCAAGCTGCGCGACTGCGACGCCGAACTGGCGCAACTGGTCGAGTGGCATTTCTTCGCGGGACTGACGTTCGTCGAGATCGCGAAGGTTCGCGACGTCACCGAACGCACTGTGCGCAGGCACTGGGACATGGCGCGCGCTTTCCTCGGCGATGCGATCAGCGGCGCGCCCGCCGCGGGCTGACGGAGGCGCGCGTGGGAATCGATGCGGAAACCTGGCGGCGGCTGCGGCCGCTGCTCGATCAAGCGCTGGATCTGCCGGCCGGCGATCGCGAACGCTTCCTCGCCGAATTGCCGTCCGAAGCAGCAGACCTGAGCGAGCCGCTCCGGCGCCTGTTGAGCGAGCAGGCGAACACGCGACCGATCTTCGACGAGGGCGCGGCGGAATTCGCGGCGCCGCTGCTCGAACGTGCGTTGCTCGACAACACCGAGGACACACTCGGACAGCGGGTCGGCGCCTACCGCGTCACCCGTCTTCTTGGCGTCGGCGGCATGGGCGTGGTCTACCTCGCCGAGCGCGCCGACGGAAAGTTCACCCAGCAGGTCGCGCTAAAAGTCGTTCAGGCCGGCATCGGCGACTCGGCGCGCGAGCGCTTTGAGCGCGAGCGGCGCATCCTCGCCGGGCTGGTCCATCCGAACATCGCCTTGCTCTACGACGGTGGCGAACTCGACGATGGCCAGGCATTTTATACAATGGAATATGTGGACGG
>DASSGP010000114.1:0-6261 GCA_035693405.1 Rudaea sp.
CTCGAATTCGCCCCAGGTACGGCTGTAGGTTTTTGTCCAGGCCGGCCACGAGTCCGCGGCGATGCCCTGCGTCGGCGAACCGAGCGCGAGGATGTAGATCAACATGCCTTCGTTGTAGCCCTGCCAGTCGTACTTGAGGTAACCCTCGTTCGGCATCCAGCCCATCGAGATCAGCGGCGAGCGCGGCTGCATCCACGGCCACTCGACACGCTTGTAGATCGTGTCGGCGAGCCGGCGGATTTCCACTTCGCCGGCGTTGTCCTGGTCGAAATACGACTGGCAGAACAACACGCCGCCGAGCAGCAGCGCGGTGTCGACCGACGACAACTCGACCCAGTTGCCATAGCGCGCGCCGGTGCCCAGGTCGAGGAAGTGATAGAAGAATCCGTGGTAGCCGCTCATGCCTTCGGCGCGATTGCCCTGCGGCGCACCCTCGAGGAAGCGCAGCGTCATCAGCACGCGCTCCACGGCCTTTTCGCGCGTCACGTAACCACGTTCGACGCCGATGCCGTATGCAGTGAGGCCGAAGCCGATCGCGGCGATGCTCGAGAACGGCTCGGTGAACGGATAGCGATCGGGAATCAGTCCATTTCGAGGATTGGCCGTGGCCCAGAAATATTCGAACGTGCGCTTTTCCAGATCGTCGAACAGCGGCGTCAGGTCGGGGCGCAGCGACGGTGTGACGACTGCGGGCGCCGGCGCCGCTGGCGGTGGCGGCGGTTGCTGGCGGTTGCAGCCGTGTACACCGAACAGGATCGCACCGAGCGCGAGCGCCGCGACCGCGACATTGGCACGCCACACGGCGCGGGATTTCCAGAAAGGCATTTCTACTCTCGATCGGGGACTGCGTGTCGCGTTCACGAGCCGGGGAGCCGGCGCGGACACGCGTGGCTGCCTCGGCGCGCCATCGAATAGTCCGGCCTTACTGCGATCACATTCGCGTCGCGGAGTTCACAGATACACAACAATTTGCAACCGCGCCTGTCCTTGCTGCGGCCAATCAGGTACCGGCGTCCCGGAGTCATGGTTTGTCCGCGACGCAGTAGCGGGCGATGAACTGCTCGTGGCGTGGCATCGCTTCGACACAGTTTGCGATGACGTTCTTCACGCTGCCAACGAGTTCATCGAGTTCGCTGTCGGCAATCAGGTCAACCGCCGGATGATAACCGCGCGGGTGGATGCGCTGGCCGAGCATCACCTGGACCCAGCTCGTGATCGCAAACATCTCCTCGGCGTTGCGGTAGAACCGCCCGCTGTCCCGGAACAGGCGGATGTTGTCGGCCAGTTCCGGCGGCAATGACATGGTGCGGCAGTAGTTCCAGAAGGGCGTGTCGTCGCGCTCAGTCGCGCAATAATGCAGGATGATGAAATCGCGAATGCGCTCGATCTCGAACGCGGCCTGGGCGTTGTATCGCTCGATCAACACTGGATCGAAGTCGGCGCGCGGGAACAGGCTGATGAGCCGCGCGATCCCCGACTGGATCAGGTAGATGCTGGTCGATTCGAGCGGTTCGAGAAACCCGCTGGCGAGGCCGATCGAAACGACGTTCTTGATCCAGGGCTGCTTGCGTTGCCCGGCGGTGAACTTGAGCATGCGCGGTTCTCCGAGCGCGCGTCCATCGAGGTTCTTCAAGAGCGTCGCGGCAGCCTCGTCGTCGCTGATGTACCTGCTTGAATAAACGTAGCCGTTGCCGGTGCGGTGCTGCAGAGGAATTCGCCATTGCCAGCCCGCCGCTCGCGCGGTGGCACGAACGTAAGGCGTCGGCGGGCCGACGTTTTCGCATGGGACGGCGAGCGCGCGATCACACGGCAACCAGTGCGACCAGTCCTCATAGCCGGCATGCAGTGTCTGTTCGATCAGCAACCCGCGAAAACCGGAGCAGTCGATGAACAGATCGCCGACAACGCGTTCGCCGTTGGCCAGCACGACGGCTTCGATGAAGCCATCCCCGGAGCGCTGCACGACTTGGGTAATCTTTCCTTCAGTGCGGCGCACGCCGCGCGTTTCGGCGTAGCTGCGCAGATACGCGGCATACCGGCCCGCATCGAAGTGATAGGCGTAGGCGATGTTCGCCAGCGGCGACGTCGCCGGCACGTCGGTCGCCGACGCCATGAATTTGCCGCGCGGCGCCGCTGCCGTGCACAGCGAATACTCGCCGATGTCGGCGGCGCGACCCGACTTGGCAGCCCTGAGCCAGTATTGATGGAACGGCAGCAACCCGTAGTCGTGGCCGATCGTGCCGAAGCCGTGGATGTAGCTGTCGCCGATGCGCGCCCAATCGACAAACTGAATGCCCAGTTTGAACGTACCCTGGGTCTTCTTGACGAAATCGATCTCGTCGATCTCGAGCACTTTGTTGAACAATTTGAGGTGCGGCACCGTCGCTTCGCCAACACCAACCGTACCGATCTCCTCGGACTCGATCAGCCGGATCGAATACTCGCGGCCGAGCAGCTTCGCGCACGCAGCCGCCGCCATCCAGCCCGCGGTGCCGCCGCCGACGATGACGATGTCTTTCAGGGGCCGATCAGTCATGGCAAGTGCAAAAGGTCCTCATGGATCGATCAACATAGCGCCGGCTCCGCGCGAACGCAAAGCCGCTCGCGTGGCCGAGAATGCTCCTGCGTTTCGGGATGTCGGGCTATCCAGGCACCGGCGAAAAACGTTCCTTCGTTTCAACAGGTCGGGCCATCCAGGCACCGCCGAAAAATGCTCCTGCATTTCGCCGGGCAGGAGCCCAAGTGCCTCGGCGGCCATGGATGGCCGAGAGAGGCCCGGCATGTCCGCCATCCATGGCGGCCAAAAACAAAGCCCGCGGAGCGGGCTTTGTCATGAAGCATTGCAGACGCACTACTCCGGAACGGCTTGGTAGTCAGAACCGGAACCCGGCCGTAAACTTGAATGTGCGCGGCACACCGGTGATGTTGCCGACGCTGTTGTAGCTGACCGGAAACTGATTCAGCACGCCGTTGGAGCCCCAATTGACGATGTAATCGGAGTAGTTGTGGTAGTTGAAGATGTTCAGCGCGTCGAACCGTATGTACATGCTATAGCCGGCTGTCAGGTCGAAATTCTTGGTTATCTGCATGTCGATGGAGCGATAGCCGAAGATGTCGCCGCCGACACCGATGCTCCCCGGGCCAATCGCATGGGGATCGGTGACGTTGGTGCGGCCCGAGGGCGTTCCGGCGATCGGCGTACAGTTGCTTCCAGTCGGTTGGGGAGCGCCATAGCAGGCGAGGTCGTTCGTCGGAATCGGCGTCGCCAAGGTCAGCTTTCCGGCAAATAGCAGCCCCCATGGCCCATCGATCGATCCGGTGGCCACGAAGCGATGCTTGGACGCAGCGTTGGACAAGATGAACGGGTACTGATGGATCGTTTCCTCATCGAACGAGTAGTGTTCCTTGATGTCGCGATTCTGCTTGGCGTCCGTGTACGTGTAGGCCAGCGTTGCCGACCAGCCGGAATCAACCGTGTACGGCTTGTCGGCCGACAGCAGGACCTCGTTCGTCTTCGTCTCGATACCGTTGTTGCCGATAATCAGCGCGCCGAAGCCCGGCACGCCGTTACCCCATGGCTGGCCGCCATTCATCCAAAACGCGCCGTTCGGATAGCGGTTGCCGAGCGTGAAGACGAAACCATCCTTGCTGTTGATGCGCGCGTACGCGGCGCTGGTGTTCCAGTCACCGACCTTGTTGCGCATGCCGATGCTGAACTGGTCGGAGTACGGCGCCTTGAGATTGTTGTTGATCGCGTCGACTTCCTTGCCGACGTTGCTCGCCGCTGCCAACGGCGACAGGTTCTCGAGGCCGTTGAGGTATTTCGGATCCCAGGCGATGCACGGCGTGCTGTTGTTGTGGCAATGGCCCGACGCATCCTGGAAGTAATAGGTGAATTCCGACAGTGCCTGCTTGGTCTGCTCGAGCTGCAGATAGTCAAACAGGTCGCGGTCGTAGGCGCGGCCGGCGCCGCCGAAGATCACGTGCTGCTCGTCGCCGTTGAGATCGTAGGAAAAACCCAGGCGCGGTTGCCACTCGTCGGTCTGCGCGCTGCGGTTGTGACCGTTGCTGATGTAGTCGTTGATGTTGACGCCGCCGAGCGCGAGCGCCTGCGCATAGGTCTGTCCCGGCGGTGCGTGCGAATCCGGATTCGGCGCATTAAGTGCGGCGACGACGTTGGCCGGCGTGACATAGTCCAGGTACGCCGGTGATTTCTCGTAGTCCCAGCGCACACCCAGATTCAGGGTCAGGTGTTCATTGACGGCCCAGTCATCCTGGATGTAGGTGCCGAACTGCTTGTTCTGCGACGTCGAGGTCGGACTCAACCCGGGCGCGGCGGCCGGGAACAGCACCTTGTACGGCGTCGGCTCGGTGCCGGCGTCGGTCACGTTGTAGGTGAACTGCGGGTTGTTCAGCGAGGCGTCTGCCGCCGTCAGCTTGACGTCCTTGTACTTGAAGCCGACCTTGACGACGTGATCGCCATACCAGTTCAGATTGTTGAACGTCAGGTTGTCGCCGATCGATGGGCCTTCCTGACCCTTGTGCTGCGTGGCCAGCGGCGAGGCCGGTCCGGTCGTCAGGATCGTCGCGTCCTGCTTCGGACCATAGGAATAAGCCAGGCCATTGCCAAGGGCGAATGCCGACGGATCGTTGAAAGCCTTTTCATGCGTCAGCAACAGTTCGTTGAACCAGTTGTCCGCGCTGTGCTGCCAGCGCGCGTCGATGCGGTCGTCGTCGTTCTTCGTGTCGATGGCAGCCGACGCGGCGACCGTGCCGCCGACATTGTCGGTCTGGTCCTCGCGGCGCACCTTGGCGCTGACTTCGATCCGGTCGCGGTCGGAGAACTCCCAGTCGATCTTGCCAAAATACAGGTCCTCGTTGAAATCCTTGCCAGCAGGACCGAGTTCCGCCTGCGCGGCGGGCGGCAGCAACGGCGCCGTGCCGCTTACACCCTCCACGACGGTGACCGGAGTCGTGAAGCGTTTGGCCTCGTAGCTGAAGAAGAAATGCATCTGGTCCTGGATGATCGGGCCGCCGATCGCGAAGCCGTACTGCTTTTCCTGCGACGGCGTCTGCTTGCCGGCATTTTCCTCGGCCGGCGTTTTCTTGCGCCACTTGTCGTCGGTGGTTGTGCCGAACACCTCGCCATGGAATTCATTCGTGCCGGACTTCGTTTCCGCCGTCACGGCCGCGCCGGAGATCTGTTCGTACTCGGCCTTGTAGTTCGACGTGATGACCTTGTATTCGCCAATCGCCAGCTGCGGGAACGGGTTGCCCTGGCTGGAAAACTGGCCGCTGACGCCGCCTTCCTTGACATAGCTCTTCTGGCCGACGCCATCGATGTAGACGTTGACCGAACTGTTGTTCGTCGCGCCGCCGCGCAGGCTCGTGTGGCCGGCCGAGTCCTGAGTGAACACCATACCGGGAACGGTGTCGGCAAATTCGAGGAAGTTGCGCGAAATCTGCGGGACCGTCTGGATCTGGTGCAGCGACACGGTGCCGCCGACTTCAGATGTCTTGACGTCCGCGAGGGAGGCCGCGTTGACCGAGATGCCTTCGAGCGTCTGCGCGCCGGCGGGCGGAGCAGCTGGCGCACCGGGCGCGAGATCCAGCGTGCTGACCGACGCGACGGCCAAGGTCACGGTTCTCTCCGTGCCGGGACCTGCATCGACCTGATAAGTGCCCGGCGCAAGCCCGACCAGCGCGTAGCTGCCGTCGTCGGCTGCCTTCGTGCGACGTACCGCGCCGGTGGCAATGTTCTTGGCGGTCACTTCGCTGTTCGCGGCGGCCTTGCCGCGCAATGTCGCATCGGCGGTCTGCGCCCAGGAGATGGTCGGGCCGGCCGCGCTCGTCGCAACGGCAGCGGAGATCAGCGATGTGAGCAGCCGTTTGCGCAAGCGGTATTGTTTTTTCATGGTGGTCCTCCCGTAGATGTTCATTGAGTCGTTCTAATGGGTCTTGTTGTTGTGGCGAGGGCGGATATTTGCGGTCACGCCGCAGGAAGCACGGACGACGATTTCGCAGCCGAGCGTTTCGGCGAGCGGCTGCGCGGCGTCGGGGTTTTCCAGCCGCATCGCCAGACGTTCCAGGGCGCTGCGGCCGAGATCGGCGATGCGCACACGCACCGTCGTCAAGGGTGGATTGACGTAACGGCTGATCGGGATGTCGTCGAATCCGGCCAGGCCGATGTCGTCGGGCACGCGGACGCCGGACTCGATCAGCGCGTACATGCAGCCGACCGCCATCATGTCGTTGGCGGCG
>DASSGP010000115.1:0-18116 GCA_035693405.1 Rudaea sp.
ACTTGCGCGTTCGCGGCCGCGCCAGGATGGGTCGGTGCTGAACGACGCACGCGTGCGAATTGCCGGGCCCGCTCAGCGCAAAACTGTCGCGGGCGAGCTGAGGGCGACGCTCGAGCCCGGCCATCCCAGAGAGCTCTACTAGCTTCCGCTCAGCGTGCACTGGGCAAGCAGCCCGCGCGCCATCATTGCGTACTGGCGGTGGCGGAAGAACAGGCGCCAGTTGCTACCGCCGAGCTGTCGCCACAGCACCGTCGAGCGGATCGCCGCGAGCAGCAGCGCGCGAATGCGATCGACATTGGCAGGATCGGCGATGAAACGCGGAGTGCCTTCGACGAGGATGCGCGGCCGCAGGGTCGATAGCGTGTTCGCGTAGAGTTGCGCAAGGCGAGGTATCGCCACGCTGAAGTCCGCGTCGGCCGGGTCATGACCGATCGCTGCGATGCCTTCGCGAAGAGCGCGCAGGACGTCGGACCGCCCGGCCAGCACGCGCTCCAGGCGCATGATGTTGATCAGAAGGCGCGTCAGCCCGGTATCGCGCTGCCCAGACTCGACCTGCGCGACCAGTGTTTCGAGTCCAAAGCGCAGGTTGGCGACGCCGCCAAAGACGTCGGCCGCGTTGTCGGCATCGATCTTGAACACGCTGGCGAGACTGATGCCCATGGCGCTCGAATCGATCAGGCCGCGAACGGCCAGATTGCGCACAGAGCCCGCGGCCTGCAAGACGCCGGCGAGGGCGATGACGCGTTCTTCCCTCATTGCGCGGCGAACTTATTGCACACGATGCGACTCCACGAGCCCGCCGTAGGGCGCATCGGTGGCGTCGATGATGCCGCCGCCGAGACACTCCTCGTCGCGATAGAACACGACCGACTGGCCCGGTGTCACCGCGCGCTGCGGTTCGTCGAAAACCACTTCGCATCGATCGCTGGTCACGCGAACCTCGCAAGCCTGATCCGCCTGGCGGTAGCGGGTTTTCGCGCTGCAGCGGAATTCGCCGGCCGGCGCGGCGCCGGCGACCCAACTGAGCTCGCCGGCTACCAGGCGCGTGGAATACAGCCAGTGGTTGTCGACACCCTGGGCAAGGTACAGGACGTTCGCGCCGACGTCCTTGCCGACGACGTACCACGGCTCGGTTCCGGCATCACGCCGGCCGCCGATGCGCAAGCCGTTGCGCTGACCGAGCGTGTAGTACATGACGCCGATATGCTCGCCGAGTTCGGTGCCGCCGGTCGACTGCATCGGTCCGGGCTGCGCAGGGATGTAGCGGCCGAGGAATTCGCGGAAGTTGCGTTCGCCGATGAAGCAGATGCCGGTCGAATCCTTCTTGGCGTGGGTTGGCAGCCCTGCCTCGGATGCGATCCTGCGCACCTCGGGCTTGGGCAGTTCGCCGACCGGGAACAACGTGGCCGCGAGCTGTTCCTGGCCGAGCGTGTAGAGGAAATAGCTCTGGTCCTTGTTCATGTCGCGCCCGCGCAGCAGGCGGTGGCGGCCGTCGAGAAAATCGGTGCGCGCGTAGTGGCCGGTCGCGATGCGCTCCGCGCCGAGCGCGCGAGCGTGCTCGAGAAACGTCTTGAACTTGATCTCGCGATTGCACAGCACATCCGGATTCGGCGTGCGGCCGGCCCGGTATTCGCTGAGGAAGTTCTCGAACACGCGGTCCCAGTATTCGCCGGCAAAGTTGCGCGCATGGAACGGCACACCGAGCTGGGCGCAGACGCGCACCGCATCGGCGCGGTCGCGGTCGGCCTGGCACTCGCCGAGACGGTCGTCCTCGACCCAGTTCTGCATGAACAGGCCGCCGACATCGTGTCCGCCGCGCTTGAGCAGCAGTGCGGCGACCGACGAGTCGACGCCGCCGGACATGCCCACCATGATCGGCGGGGTGACAATCATGGTCAGACTCCGGCGCCGGCCAGCATCTGGATCGCATCGAGCGGGAAACGGCGTCCGCCGAGCCAATCGTCGATGTTGCGCAGGACCAGGGGACTGCGCGTGCGGGCCGCCGCTATTTCGGCGCGCGACATCCACAGCGCGCGTTCGATGCCGGCATCGAGGACACGAACCGGATCATGACCGACCGGCAACCCGGCAAACGTGACGCGCAATACCTGCCAGCCGTCCTGCGGCCGGGTCCACTGGTAGACGCCGATCAGATCGGTCAGTTCGACAGTCCAGCCGGTTTCCTCGAGCGTTTCGCGCCGCGCGGCGTCGGCCAGCGATTCGCCAGGCTCCAGGTGGCCGGCCGGCTGGTTGATGACGAGTTCGCCGCGAATCCGCTCCTCGACCACGAGGAAGCGCCCGTCGCGCGGGATGATCGTCGCAACCGTGACATCCGGCCGCCAGACGACCTCGATGTCGTTGTGCTGATTCATCAGGTATTCCTGCAGGTTGTGCGATTTTACACGACGCCTTCACGACATCGCGCTCCAAGCATGGCACGATTGAATTTGGCCTCGGACGGCGCCATTGAGGCGATATAATCGGGCCTGACGCTTTCGAGGAATACCGAAACACCCTATGCCGCAAAAGAATGACCCGCAACGCGAGCAGCAGCATGGCCTGGTGGTGGAAGAAGCCCGCCCCGAGGTGCAGCGCCCTCCCTTGTACCAGGTCGTGCTGTTGAACGATGACTTCACGCCGATGGACTTTGTAGTGGTGGTGCTGGAGACTTTCTTCAATATGGACCGCGAGCGAGCCACGCAGGTCATGCTCCACGTGCACACGCGCGGGAAAGGCGTGTGTGGCGTATTCACGCGCGAGGTGGCCGAAACGAAGGTCACCCAGGTCAACGAGTTCGCCCGCGCGCACCAGCACCCGCTGCTGTGCACCCTCGAGAAGGCCTGAAGCCGGGGATGATTGCAATTCCGCCAGGCGACCCCATCCTGACTGCCAAGACGGTGGCACTATTTATGCTGCATCCAATCGGGTGCCGTCGAGGTGTATCGTCAGGAAAACTTTTGCGATCGGGATGACGCATAGACAAAGGCAAAGAAATGTTCAGTAAAGATCTCGAGCTCACGATCGGCCAGTGCTACAAAGAGGCGCGCGAGCAGCGCCACGAGTTCATGACGGTCGAGCACCTGTTGCTCGCGCTGCTCGAGAATCCTTCGGCGGCGGCCGTGTTGCGCGCTGTCGGCGCCAATACCGGCAAGCTCGGCAAGGATCTCAAGGCGATCATCCTGGAAACCGTGCCGGTGCTCCCGGCCAGTGACGAGCGCGATACGCAACCTACGCTGGGATTCCAGCGCGTTTTGCAACGCGCGGTCTATCACGTGCAGTCTTCGGGGCGAAAGGAAGTCACCGGCGCGAATGTGCTTGTCGCGATTTTCGGCGAGAAGGATTCGCACGCTGTCTATTTCCTGAATCAGCAGGAAGTCAGCCGGCTCGACGTGGTCAACTACATCTCCCATGGCGTGGCCAAGATCGGCCAGGAATCGAGCGCCCAACCCGGCGCCGATGCGAACAAGGATCCCGAGAGTGGCGATGAGCCGCGCGGCAACCCATTGGCGGATTTCGCCAGCAACCTCAACGAACAGGCCAAGCTCGGCAAGATCGACCCGTTGATTGGCCGCGTGGAGGAAATCGAGCGCACGATCCAGGTGCTGTGCCGCCGGCGCAAGAACAATCCGCTCTATGTCGGCGAAGCCGGCGTCGGCAAGACAGCATTGGCCGAAGGTCTGGCCAAGCGCATCGTCGAAGGCGAAGTGCCTGATGTGCTCAAGGACTGCGTGATTTATGCACTGGACCTTGGCTCGCTCGTTGCCGGCACGAAGTACCGCGGCGATTTCGAAAAACGCCTGAAGGCGGTGATCGCGCAGCTCAAGAAAGAGCCGCATGCGATCCTGTTCATTGACGAGATACATACGATCATCGGTGCCGGCTCGGCCAGTGGCGGCACCATGGACGCGTCGAACCTGATCAAGCCCGTGCTTGCCAACGGCGAGTTGCGCTGCATCGGCTCGACCACATTCCAGGAATTCCGCGGCGTGTTCGAGAAGGACCGCGCGCTCGCTCGGCGCTTCCAGAAGATCGACGTCGTCGAGCCCTCCGTGGCCGAGAGCGTGGAAATCCTCAAGGGCCTGAAGTCGCGTTTCGAGGAACACCACAAGGTCGAGTACACCAACGATGCGCTCAAAGCGGCGGTCGACCTGTCGGTCCGGCATATCGGCGATCGTTTGCTGCCGGACAAGGCGATCGACGTCATCGACGAAGCCGGTGCGCGCCAGCGCTTGATGCCGATCGACCTGCGCAAGACCATCGTCGACGTGCCCGAGATCGAGTTCATCGTCGCCCGTATGGCGCGGATTCCGCCGAAGCAGGTGTCGGCGTCCGATCGCGACGTGCTGAAGAACCTCGACCGCAACCTGAAGATGGTCGTGTTCGGACAGGACAAGGCGATCGACGCTTTGGCTGCGTCGATCAAAATGGCGCGTTCGGGCTTGGGCAACACGCAGAAGCCGATTGGCGCGTTCCTGCTCGCCGGTCCGACCGGCGTCGGCAAGACCGAAGTGACGCGCCAGCTGGCGCTGCAACTAGGCATCGAGTTGATCCGGTTCGACATGTCGGAATATATGGAAGCGCACTCGGTCTCGCGCCTGATCGGCGCGCCTCCGGGCTACGTCGGTTTCGACCAGGGCGGCCTCCTGACCGAGCAGATCACCAAACATCCGCATTGCGTGCTGCTGCTCGACGAGATCGAGAAGGCGCATCCGGACGTCTACAACATCCTGTTGCAGATCATGGATCACGGCAAGCTGACCGACACGAACGGCCGCGAGGCGAATTTCCGCAACGTGATCGTCGTGATGACGACGAATGCCGGCGCGGCACAAGCGGCGCGGCGCTCGATCGGCTTCGTCGAACAGAGCCATGCGACCGATGCGATGGAAGTCATCCGCCGCGCGTTCTCGCCGGAGTTCCGCAATCGTCTCGACGCGATCATCCAGTTCTCGTCGCTCGATCTGGATCACATCTTGAGGGTCGTCGACAAGTTCCTGATCGAACTGGAGACGCAGTTGCAGGAGAAGCACGTATCGCTGCACGTCGACGCCGACGCCCGGCGCTGGCTGGCCGAGCATGGCTTCGATGCGACGATGGGCGCCCGCCCGATGGCGCGCGTGATCCAGGAGAACGTCAAGCGCCCGCTCGCCGACGAACTGCTGTTCGGCAAGCTCGCCAACGGCGGCCGTGTCTACCTGTCGGTGCACGACGGCAAGCTGGACGTGCGCGTCGAGGCGGACGAGAGGCAGCCGGTTGTTGTGGAGTAGCTAGCGAACAAGACTGGCGGGATTCCTGAAAGAACGGCGGCCGCTTGGCCGCCGTCTCTTTTGCTCGTCATTCCGGCTTGACCAGCTCCGCTGTTGAGAGCCGCCGGAATGACGAGCTAAACAGGTTGATACCGTGTCGTCGTGCATCCCTGTACTTCACGGGATGAATTCGCGTCGAGCTGGATCCAGTGTCGTCGTACATCCCTGCACTGCACGGGATGACGCCATCCTGGCGTCATTTCATGCGGTAAGTGATGCGACCCTTGGTCAAATCGTAGGGCGTCATCTCGACCTTGACCTTGTCGCCGGTGAGGATGCGGATGTAATTCTTGCGCATGCGCCCCGAGATGTGGGCGGTCACGACGTGGCCGTTTTCGAGCTTCACGCGGAACATCGTATTGGGCAGGGTGTCGAGCACCGTGCCTTCCATTTCGATTTGATCGTCTTTCGCCATTGAATCGTTTCTTTGTTGAGAAGTGGCGCCAAGGATGGCCGCTGTTTGATCCATGCGTTCACGGACGAACGCACAAAACACAGATCAGGTTGGGCCATGGTTGGGCCGCAAGGCGCGGGATTCTGACACGTTAGGCACTCGACGGGAAGGGAAACCGGCGGATATACCGCCGGCTGCTGGTCTGTCAGTGGCCTCGCCGCATAAGGATTCACGTTCATTTGCCGAGGTCGGCAGCTCGCGGCAGCGGCCATTCCTGACGCCAGGATGACAAAGGCGGTGCAGGGCGCCTGCAGTACTCGGCAACGTGCGCGACGAATTGCGAGCGCGGCATTTCCAACGCCCCCATTCGCTCCAGGTGTGGAGAGGCAACCTGGGCATCGAGCAGCGGAAAGCCCCATCCCTGCAGCGCGCGGCAGAGCGCGATCAATGCGACCTTGGAGCCGTTGGTCGCGCTGCTGAACATCGATTCGCCGAAGAACATGCGCCCGATCGCGACGCCATAGATGCCTCCGACCAGGCGAACCTCGCTATCGAATACCTCGATCGAGTGCGCGTGCCCAAGTTCGTGCAGGGCAGCGTATGCGTTCAGCATGCCGCGCGTGATCCACGTGCCGCCCTGCGTGGCGCGGGGCGCCGCGCACGCGCGCATGACCTCGACGAACATCGTGTCGGCGCGGATCGTCCAATCGCAATGGCGCAGCCAGCGCCGCATCCGAGTGGAGACGTAGACCTCATCGGTGGCGAACACCATGCGTGGATCGGGCGACCACCACAAGATTGGTTCGCCTTCGGAAAACCACGGGAAAATGCCGTGGCGATAGGCCTCGAGCAGGCGCTCCGGTGCAAGGTCGCCGCCGGCGGCGAGCAGGCCGTTCGGCTCTTCGAACGCCGTCTCGACTGGCGGAAACGGCTCGCGTACGCCCGCACGCAGGATCGGAATGCGGATCACGTCAGATCTGCGACCGGGGTGGCGACGCGCTTGCGCCCTCATCGAGCGGAGGGTTCGATGGGGATGGTGTTTTCTCGGCGGTGCCCGAATCGAGCTGCGCGCGCTTGCCTTGCATGTACGGCGAGTGGGTCATCAATTCGGCACGATACTCGTCCAGCGCGTGCGATTCGCGGCCGAGCGCCTCGCGCACCGCGGCGCGAAAACGCGGGTCGGCCAGATAGTGGAAAGACCGCGTCTTCGTCGGCAGGAATCCGCGCGCGAGCTTGTGTTCGCCTTGCGCGCCGGGTTCGAACGCCGTGAGGCCATGGGTCAGGCAATACTCGATGCCCTGGTAATAGCACGCCTCGAAATGCAGCCCTGGCACGTTTTCGAGGCAACCCCAGTAACGACCGTACAGCGTTGTCGATGAGCGCAGCAGCAGCGCCATCGCAATGATCTCCGTGCCGCGGCGGCACAGCACGGCGATAACCTGACGCGGCAGGACGGCGCCAAGATGGCGAAAGAAGCCGAGCGTCAGCGCTGGATGATTGCCGCGCTCGGCAAACGTGTTCAGGTACAGCTCGTGGATTGCACGCCACTCGCCGGCGCTGATTTCATCGCCGTGGCGCAGCTCGCAGGCGATTCCCGCGCGCACGACCTGCGCGCGTTCGTAGCGGATGTTCTTGCGCTTCTTGTGTGTGAGCGCCCCGAGAAAGTCGTCGAAGTCGAGCCAGCGCGACCCTTCGGGGTTCGACCAATGGAATTGCCAGTCGAAGCGCGGGAGCCAGCCGGCATCCATCAGAGTCTTCGCGTCGACGCTGCTGACGAAATTCATGTGCGCCGACGACAGTTCCGCGCCCTCGACGGCCGCAAGGATCGTCTGGACAAGCAACGGCCGCAACGTCGCTGCGTCCTGATCGCGATGGACGAGCAGGCGCGGCCCGGTGACCGGCGAGTAGGGCACCGCGCCCAGAAGCTTCGGATAATAGTCGCGGCCGCTGCGCTCGTAGGCGCTGGCCCACGACCAGTCGAAAACATACTCGCCGTGCGAATTGCGCTTGATGTAGAGCGGCGCCGCGGCGACGAGCTTTCCACCGGAGTATAAGCACAGGTGGTTTGCGCGCCAGCCGTACTCGGCGCGCAGGCAACCGTGAGTCTCGAGCCCGGCCAGGAATGCATGCGAGACGAACGGGTTGTCGTCCGGCAGCAGTGCGTTCCAGGCCTCGACATCGATTTCATCGAGGCGGGAATGGAAGCGCGCGGTGAGCGAATCAGTCATGCGTGAATAATAAACGCCCGCACATTAATGAGCTCTACCGCAGGCAGGCGTCATTCCCGCTTGGGCGGGAACGACGACCATTTTCTTGTTTTCCGCGCTTTCGAGGGCGGCACGCCAAGGGCTACGCGTCAACCTGCGGGAACTTCGCCAGCGCGTCGTTTATCCGGCGAGACCGAGCTTGTCGAGGTACTTCTCCGCATCCAGCGCCGCCATGCAGCCGAAGCCCGCCGAAGTCACGGCCTGGCGATAGACCTGGTCGGCGACGTCACCCGCGGCAAAAACGCCCGGGACGCTGGTCGCGGTGGCCCCGCCGTCGGTTCCGGACTTGATCTTGATGTAGCCGTTGTTCATCGCGAGCTGGCCGTCGAAAAGCGCGGTGTTCGGCGTGTGTCCGATGGCGACGAACATGCCGCTCACGGTGATGTCGCGCGTCGAACTGTCATGCGCGTTCTTGACGCGCACGCCGGTCACGCCGCTGCTATCGCCGAGCACTTCGTCGACGTAGTGGTTCCAGATAATGTCCACTTTCCCGGCCTGCTGCTTGGAGAACAGCTTGTCCTGCAGGATCTTCTCGGCCTTGAACTTGTCGCGGCGGTGCACGACGGTGACCTTCTTGGCGATGTTCGCCAGATACAGCGCTTCTTCGACCGCGGTATTGCCGCCGCCGATCACGGCTACTTCCTGGTTGCGAAAGAAGAAGCCATCGCAGGTCGCGCAGGCCGAAACGCCCTGACCTTTGAATTTGTCTTCAGACGGAATCCCCAGGTATTTCGCGGTGGCGCCGGTCGCAATGACCAGGGCGTCGCAACTGTACTCGCCGCTGTCGCCGACGAGGCGGAAGGGTCGGCGCGAAAGGTCGGCCGTGTGGATGTGGTCGAAGATGATTTCAGTCGCGAAACGTTCGGCATGTTCCTTCATGCGTTCCATCAGTGCCGGACCCTGCAGACCCTCGACATCGCCAGGCCAGTTGTCGACGTCTGTCGTGGTCATCAATTGGCCACCCTGCTGCAGGCCGGTGATCAGGGTCGGCTTGAGATTGGCCCGCGCCGCGTAGACCGCAGCGGTGTAGCCGGCCGGCCCGGAACCCAGGATGATCAGGCGCGAATGCTTCGGTGTAGTCATGTAAGGGTCTCGATAAACTTGGTTGGAACGCGGCTCTTGCACTCGGCCCCCTCGAGCGAAGGGGTGAAACCGTTGCACCGCAACGGTTTCGAGGTTGTCGCGGTTCGCTTATGTCGCCGAAGCTGGCAAGCACTGGGGTTCTTCGACGTTCGCTGTATAATCCTTCGTGCGTTGCGGCACTGATTGTGCGCGAGCTTGCCTACGAATTGCCAGATGCGGTGATCGGTCCGATCGTTTCCTCTGCGGTGCCAGCCGGCAGTCCCATCGACGCCGGCGCCGGTCTGCGAGCGATGGTCCGCCATCAATGGGGGACGACGAGGCCGATTCAAGCAGCGCGGACGTCAGGCGATCAAGACCGTCTTGAGCGGCAGTTGCGTTCATCCAATCATCCAGGAGCGATCTATGCGTATTGGTGTTCCGTCCGAAACCAAGACTCTCGAAGGGCGTGTCGCCCTGGTCCCGGCCGCGTGTGCCGATCTCGTGCGCCGTGGGCACGAAGTGTTCGTGCAGGAAGGCGCCGGCACGAAGAGCGGATTCTCCGACGATGAATATCGCCGGATCGGCGTGACGATGATGCCGACCGCGCGCAAGCTGTATGAAGCCGGCGAACTGATCGTCAAGGTCAAGGAACCGATTTCCGGGGACCTGCGGTACCTGCGCAAGGAGCATCTGCTGTTTTGCTACCTGCATCTGGCCCCGCTGCCCAAGCTGACCAAGAGCCTGCTCGATATCGGCCTGACCGGCATTGCCTTTGAGTCCGTCCAGGACGCCGACGGTTCACTGCCCCTGCTCGCCCCGATGTCGATCATCGCCGGGCGCATTGCCGTGCAGATCGGCACGAATCTTCTGCATCAGCCGGCCGGCGGCAAGGGCAAGCTGCTCGGCGGCCTGCCCGCCACCGAGCGCGGCAAGGTCATCGTGTTCGGCGCGGGCGCGGCGGGGCGCAACTCGGCGGAACTGGCCGCAGCCGGTGGCGCGAACGTCGTGGTGTTCGAGAAACGCCCGGACCGCCTGCGCGAGATGATGAACCTCGCTGCGAACGTCACAGCGCTGTATCCGTACGAGGAGACCGTCGCGCGCGAAGTCGCCACGGCTGATCTCGTCATCGGCGCCGTTCTGATCCCGAGCGCCAAGGCGCCGCATGTCGTGACGCGGGCAATGGTCAAGACGATGGAGCCGGGCAGCGTGCTCGTCGACATCTCGATCGATCAGGGCGGATGCTTCGAGACTTCGAGGCCGACGACCTACGCGAAGCCGACCTATGTCGTCGACGGCGTGACGCATTTCTGCGTGACGAACATGCCGGGCGCGGTGCCGCAGACTTCTTCACAGGCCATCTGCGCGGCGATCCTTCCGTATGTGCAACGTCTGGCGTCCGATAAGGATTGGCGCAAGTTCGCTCCGCTCAAGAGCGGGATAAACGTCGAGCGCGGCCAGATCGTGCATCCGGCGTTGAAGGACATGAAGCTTGATTGAGCTGGAAGGAGCGTGAGGAGTGAGGAGTCAGGTGTGAGGAAGAGCACTGTGCCTGAGGTTTCGCGCCTCAGTCCGGAAGCCTGACTCCTAACCTCCTAACTCCTCACGACTTTATCGATAAACATAGACTTACGTATCTTTCCTAAGGTAACTTCACGCGGTGGCGCGCGACCAGAAAGGCACAAAGACAGACACCCGATCGGCTGACGCCATGCGTCGGCGACTGCGCGAAGCGGCATTCCTGCTGCTGCTGCCGCTTGTCGTGTATCTGTTCGCCTGCCTGGCGAGCTACAACCCGCAGGATTCCGGATGGTCTCATGCCGGCCCCGCGACGGTAACCCACAATATCGGCGGCACTGTCGGCGCGTGGGCCGCCGACCTTTCGTTCTATCTGTTCGGTTATCTGGCCTATGCGTTTCCGCTGCTGCTGCTGATCGTCGGGTCGACGCTGATGCGCGAGCAGCGGAGCGAGGGCGAATCCGCACTCGAGCCGACGCTGCGCCTGGTCGGTGGCGTCGCGTTCTTCATCGGCGGCACGGGCCTGGCTTACCTGCACGTCGCCGCGGCAAGCGTGTTGCCCGCGGGAGCCGGCGGAGTGATAGGCCATGTCATCGGCGACATGTTGATGCGCGGCTTTGGCTTCCTCGGCGCTACGCTGTTCCTGTTCGCACTGTTCCTCGTCGCCTTGACGTTGGCCACGGGCCTTTCGTGGCTGCGCGTCATGGACGCGATCGGCAAGGCGCTGCTGACCGGCTTTGGCTGGTTCGGCAGCGGCGTACGCAAGGCCGGCGAAATGCGCGAGGCACGGGCGGCACGCACCGAGCGCCAAGTCGTGCGCAAGGTCGACACGGTCAAGCAATCCAAGCGCGAGCCGATCAAGATCGAGCCGACGATTACTCCGATCGAGAAGAGCGAGCGCGCCGAACGCGAGCAGCAGATTCCACTGTTCATCGGCATCGCCGATTCGGCCCTGCCGCCGCTGTCGCTGCTCGACGAGCCGCAGCAGCAGGTCAAGGGCTATTCGGAAGAGACGCTCGAGGCGATCTCGCGCCAGGTAGAACTCAAGCTCAAGGATTTCCGCATCGATGCGCAGGTCGTCGGCGTTTATCCCGGACCAGTGATCACACGCTTTGAACTGCAGCCGGCGCCGGGAATCAAGGGCAGCCAGATCAGCAATCTCGACAAGGATATTGCACGAGGCCTGTCGGTAATCAGCGTGCGCGTCGTCGATGTGATTCCGGGCAAGTCGGTGATCGGGCTGGAAATCCCGAACTCAAATCGTGAGATCGTCTACCTGTCGGAAATCCTGCGCTCGGAACGCTACGACGCGGTGAAGTCGCCGCTTGCGCTTGCGCTCGGCAAGGACATCGGCGGCCGCCCGGTCGTCGTCGATCTGCAGAAGATGCCGCACCTGCTCGTCGCCGGCACGACCGGTTCCGGCAAGTCGGTCGCACTGAACGCCATGGTGCTCAGCCTGTTGTACAAGGCGACCGCGCGCGACGTGCGCATGATCATGATCGATCCGAAGATGCTGGAGCTTTCGGTCTACGAAGGCATCCCGCATCTGCTCGCGCCGGTCGTGACCGACATGAAGGAAGCGGCCAACGCGCTGCGCTGGTGCGTTGCCGAAATGGAGCGCCGCTACAAATTGATGGCCGCGGTCGGCGTGCGCAACCTCGCCGGCTTCAACAAGAAGGTCAAGGACGAGGAGGCCAAGGGCCGTCCGCTGTCCGATCCGCTGTTCAAGCAGCCCGAAGGCTCGACCGAGCCGATGCCGGTACCGACGCTCGAGCCGCTGCCGTACGTCGTCGTCATCATCGACGAATTCGCCGACATGATGATGATCGTCGGCAAGAAGGTCGAGGAACTGATCGCACGGCTGGCGCAGAAGGCGCGCGCCGCCGGCGTGCATCTGATCCTGGCCACGCAGCGGCCCTCGGTCGACGTGATTACCGGCTTGATCAAGGCGAACATTCCGACCCGCATCGCGTTCCAGGTGTCGAGCAAGATCGACTCGCGCACTATTCTCGACCAGTCCGGCGCGGAGACGCTGCTCGGTCACGGCGACATGCTCTACCTGCCGCCCGGCACGGCAACGCCCGAGCGCGTGCACGGCGCATTCGTCGGCGACGACGAAGTGCACAAGGTCGTGGCGCATCTGCGCAACCAGGGCAAGCCCGACTATATCGAGGGCGTATTCGGCGACGTGCAGTCGCTCGGCGACGGCCGTGTCATCGGCGAATCGGGGCTGCCGGAGGACGGCGAGGCGGTCGATGGCGACTACGACGAACTTTACGACCAGGCCGTGCGCATCGTGACCGAATCGCGCCGGGCCTCGATCTCCGGCGTGCAGCGCCGGCTGAAGATCGGCTACAACCGCGCCGCGCGCCTGATCGAACTGATGGAACAGCAGGGCATCGTCAGCGCCCAGCAGCACAACGGCAATCGCGAAGTGCTCGCGCCGCCGCCGCCCGAGCTTTGAGCTGCGCGGGCGCCGTGCCGCGACAGGGAAGGGAACCGTGAGCGCAGTGAGATTCGTATTGATCGGCGCGACGGCAGGGATTGCCTGGCTCGTCTGGCATCAGCACAAGGCTCATGTCGAAGCTGCGGCGATCGCGGCGCTGACCGACGAGCGCGGCTTCATCGAATTCAAAATGCCGGAAGGTGCGAGAAACGACGAAGTGCTGATCGTTGCGGCGCAAAACTGTCCGCGAGAAGGCGCCGTGCGTGCCGACCAGCTCGCGCGCGAAATGGCCGAACGCAACGTCCGCTATCGGCGCTCGTCGAACGTGAGTTTCTCCGTGCCGCAGGATGCTGATACGGACATGTTCATGCGTCGAAACAATGCCATCATGAACGGTGAGGTTCCGATCGTGTTCGTCAACGGAAAAGTGAAATCGAATCCCGGCCTCGACGAAGTGGTCGCCGAATATGCGGAAGCAACTCGCTAAGCATCCTCCGGCAGCGGCCTGACGTTCAGGCACCGTTGCGGATAATTCAACACTTCATTTGAGGCAAGCCCGTTCCATGCGCTACTCGATCCTCTTGTTGCTTTCCGCCCTTTGCGCACCGGCGTTGGCGGCAGAAGGTGCGCGCATGCGCCTGGACACGTTTGCCAAGGATCTGCGCTCCGTTTCGGCCCATTTCGAGCAGCAGGCGTTCGATCCGAAGGGAGGCGCCGGCAAGACCAGCCGTGGCGATCTCGCGCTGAAGGCGCCGCGCCAGTTCCGCTGGGACACGGTCGCTCCGTACAGGCAGCTGATCGTGGCCGACGGCGAGAAGGTGTGGATCTACGACGCGGACCTCGAACAGGTCAGCGTCCGTGCACAGGGCACCGAGGAAGCACACAGTCCGCTGACTGTGCTGACCGACCTGTCGCAGCTCGATCGCGACTTCGCCACGAGCGAGCAGGGCGAACACGATGGTTTGAACTGGCTGCGGCTCAAGTCAAAGGACAAGGACCCGCAGTTCGCCTATGCCGATCTGGGATTCGACGCCAGCGGACTGGCGCGCATGCGCTTCGAGGATACGCTCGGCGACCGCACCGAAATTCGTTTCTCGGACTGGAAGCGCAATCCGCAGCTTCCGGGCGACGCGTTCAAGTTCACGCCGCCGAAGGGCGTCGACATCGTCGGCGACCCCACGCCGACCGCCGAAGCGCATCCGGTCAAGGATTGACTCTGAGGTAAGGCGCGACGTCCGGCTGCGCAAGCACTCGCAGATTCAGCGCTCTTTCGGGTGCGACAGGGCCCAGTCTTTCGGCAAGACTTTTTCTCCCGGGCGCCACGGCCGGCCCAGCCTTTGCTCGATGTAACTACGGATCAATCGCCGGATCACCTGCGACGACGTCGAGTCTTCGGCCGCGCACAACTGCTCGAATAAGGCCTTCTTGTCGGGATCGACGAGGATCGTCAGCCGTGCCGTGCGTTTTTCGTGCGCCATGAGATGGCAATGCTATTTACATATGATGTGCATACCATGACAATGGAGCGCACGTATGTCAAGCCGTATGCCCAACGCCGGTAGCCAGCGTTCGCTTCGTGCGAGCGCTGCGTCGCCGTACTGGCCGGTGGATTGGGCGTGATGGCAGTCAGCCCGCTCGCACTCGTTCTCGGTGTCGTAGTCGGCTGGACCGCGGTTGGCGCTGCGGGCCTGCTGCGGCCCCGTGACGTGGCCTTCGCCGGACGCGCGCTGTTCGGCGTCGGTGCTTTGGGCGCATTCTTGCTCCTCGCCGCGGCGATATGGAGCCTCGGCCAGCCGGCGCAGGACTGGGTGCTGCCGCTGGGGCTTCCCGATCTGCCGCTGCACGTGCGCCTCGATCCGTTGGCAGCGTTCTTCCTCGCCCTCATCGGCGCCAGCACCGTGGGCATCTCGATTTACTCCTCTGGGTACTTCCGCGCCGGCGAAGGCGCGGCGCCGGGCCTTATGTGCCTGCAGTATCACGTGTTCCTCGCGAGCATGGCGATGGTCGTGCTCGCGAACGACGCGTACACGTTCATGGTCGCGTGGGAGACGATGGCGCTGGCGTCGTACTTCCTCGTGACGACGCAACATCGTGTCGCGGAAATCCGTCAGGCCGGCTTCCTGTACCTGTTGCTCGCACACATCGGCGCGATCGGGATTCTGTTGTGCTTCGGCGTGCTGCAGGGCGGTTCCTGGCACTTCACCTTCGACGCCATGCGAGCGGCGACGCTCTCGCCGGGATGGGCCAGTGTCGCGTTCGGCTTGGCATTGTTCGGGTTCGGCGCGAAGGCCGGACTGGTGCCGCTGCATGTCTGGCTGCCGGAAGCGCATCCGGCGGCGCCGTCGCCGGTGTCGGCGATGATGAGCGGGGTCATGCTGAAGACGGCAATCTACGGAATCGTGCGCGTGAGCTTCGACCTGCTGCACGCGCCGGTGTGGTGGTGGGGCGCGGTCGCGCTGGCACTCGGCGCGTTCACCGCCGTGTTCGGCGCGATCTTCGCCGCCGTGCAGACCGACATGAAGCGTCTGCTGGCGTATTCGTCGATCGAGAACATCGGCATCATCGTCAGCGGGCTTGGCTTGGCGATGCTGTTCCGCGGCTTGGGCATGGACGCGCTCGCCGCGCTGAGCCTGTCTGCTGCATTGTATCATTGTATAAATCACGCGCAGTTCAAGAGCCTGCTGTTCCTGGCGACCGGATCGGTGCTGCACGCGACTGGACAGCGCAACCTCGGCAAGCTTGGCGGACTGATCCATCGCATGCCATGGGTCGCCTGGCTTGCGCTGGTCGGCACGCTGGCGATGGCAGGCTTGCCGCCGCTTAACGGCTTCGTCTCCGAGTGGCTGCTGTTGCAGGCATACCTGTTCACGCCGCTGCTGCCACACGTGATCGTCAACATGCTCGCGCCGCTCGGCGCTGCGGCATTCGCGCTGACGGTGGCGCTATCGGCCTACGTCATGGTGAAGTTCTTTGGAGTGATCTTTCTCGGTCGCCCGCGCGAAGCGGCGCTCATGCAGGCGCATGATGCGGGTTGGCTCGAACGGATCGGGCTGGCGTGGCTTGCGTTCGGCTGCATTGCGCTGGGGCTCGCGCCGGTTGCGGTGCTCAATGCACTCGACAAGATCAACGTCAGCCTGATCGGAACCGGTATGGGCTCGCAGGCCGAGCACTGGTGGCTGTTGACCCCGGTTGCCGCCGAGCGTGCTTCGTACGGCCCATTGCTGTTTGCAGCTGGGCTGATCCTCGCTGTCGGGCTCACCTTTGTTGTCGTACGGCGCCTGTACCACGGGCGCGTGCGCCGAAGTGATCCGTGGGATTGCGGCTTTCCGGGACAGACGCCGCGCATGCAGGACACCGCCGAAGGTTTCGGTCAGCCGATCCGGCATGTGTTCGGCCCGTTCTTCCGCATCGAACGCGAGTTGCCGACACCATTCGACAAAGAGCCGCGTTATGCGCTGCGGCTTGGCGACCGCTGGTGGGATTGGCTGTATTTTCCCATCGCGCGCGCCGTAAAGGAATCTGCGCGCGCCGTCGGCTACCTGCAGCAGGGCAGCATCGCCCTGTATCTCCTCTACAGTTTTGCAACGTTGCTGACGTTGCTGGCTTTCGCGCTATGAGCATCGCCTCAGTCATTGGATTGATCGAGGCCCTGCTGGCGATGCTGCTGGCGCCGCTGTTCATCGGCTGGATCGATCAGTGCCGTGCGTGGCTGCAGAACCGGCGCGGGGCCGGCGTGTTGCAGCCATACCGGACGTTGCGCAAGTTACTGCACAAGGACGCCGTCATCGCACATGGCGCGTCGTCGCTGTTTCGCGTTTCGCCATATATCCAGTTCGGCGCAATGGCAATGGCTGCGGCAATCATCCCGGTCTTCAGCGTGCACGCGCCGCTCGGCGTGGCCGCCGATACGATCGCCCTGGTCGGCGTATTCGCGCTGGCGCGCGTGTTCATGGCGCTCGCCGCGATGGACATCGGCACCGCGTTCGGCACGCTCGGTGCGCGCCGCGAGATGCTGGTCGGCTTCCTGTCCGAGCCGGCGTTGCTGATGGTGTTCCTGACCGCGTCGCTGATATCGCAGAGCACACTGTTGCCGACGATCGTCGACGTGCTCGGGCAGATCCACCTGACGATATTTCCGAGCCTGGCGTTTGCCGCCATCGCGTTCGTCATGGTGTTGCTCGCCGAGAACGCGCGCATACCGATCGACAATCCCTCGACCCACCTCGAACTGACGATGATCCACGAGGCGATGGTACTCGAGTATTCGGGCCGCCATCTGGCCTTGATCGAGTGGTCGTCGGCGCTGAAGCTGTTCAATTACGCCGCGATCGGCGTGGCGCTGTTCGTTCCGTGGGGCCTGGCCGGGCGCGCAGCGGGACCGATGGAACTCGCACTGGCCTTGCCGATTGCCGCCGCCAAGCTCGCGATCGCCGGCGCTGCGCTGGCGATCGTCGAGACGTTGAGCGCCAAGCTGCGAATCTTTCGCGCGCCTGAATTCCTGGCCACGGCATTTCTGCTCGCCGTGCTCGGCTTGCTCGTTCACCTCCTGCTCGAGACTTGAGCATGCTGACGCTGCCATTGTCCTCGCAACTGATCAATCTCGGCGCCGCTGTGCTGCTGCTGACATCGTTCGCAATGCTGTCGCAGCGGCGCATCGTTTCGCTCGTGAACCTGTTTGCCATACAAGGTGCCGCGCTCAGCGCGTCGACCGCGATCGTCGCGTTCACCTCAGGCCAGCATCACCTGTATTACTCGGCGGCGCTGTCGGTTGCGCTCAAGGTGCTGCTGTTGCCCTGGATCCTGCACCGCCTGATCCGGCGCCTGAACGTGCGCTGGGACACCGAGCCGCTGATCAATATCCCGACGACGATGCTCGTCGGCATCGTGCTCGTCGTGTTCGCGTTCGGCCTGGCCCAGCCGATCTCACAGATGTCGACGACGATCGCGCGCAGCACGCTCGGCATCGCGCTGGCGGTCGTGATGCTGTCGTTCCTGATGATGATCACGCGGCGCAAGGCGATCTCGCAGATCGTCGGTTTCCTGGCAATGGAAAACGGCCTGTTCTTCGCCGCGACGAGCGCGACCTATGGCATGCCGATGGTCGTCGAACTCGGCGTCGCGCTCGA
>DASSGP010000116.1:0-2807 GCA_035693405.1 Rudaea sp.
ATCGATCGCCAGCGGATCGGTCAGGTCGTTGTAGCTGGCGCCGGTGACCGTTGCCGCGCGCGCCAGTCGCACGCCATCGCGTTGGTGGCCAAACCCGTGCGGCAGGCAAACGACGCCGGGCATCATCGATTCGCTTGCGCGCACTTCGATGCGGATCGAGCCGGTGCGCGAGCGCAATTGCACCGTGGCGCCGTCTTCGAATCCACGCGCACGCAGATCAGCGGGATGCACGAGCAAATGATGGCGCGGCTTGCCTTTGACCAGGCGCGGTGCGTTGTGCATCCATGAATTGTTACTGCGAATTTCGCGCCTGCCGATCAGTTGCAACGCATCCGCAAAAACCGGCCCGCCCAAATGAGCAGCGAGGCGTCCGACTTCTTCAAGCATTAATGGCGGAGCGCATTCGATCGCCCCGCTCGCGGTCTGGATGCGCGCGAGCAGATTCGGCCGCAGCGGACCGAGATCGACGCCATGCGGTTTCGCGGCCAGCTCTTCGAACGTCAAGCCCGAGCCGCCGCGCCGCAGAGCCTCGCCGATCACAACGGCAGGTTCCGGCAATACGCTGAATGGCTTGCCGGCTGCCTGCGCATAGGCCACGCCGAGGCCATTGAATATCTCCCAGTCGGCGCGCTCGTCCGCCGCTTTTTGCCACAGCGGCACGTTGACGCGCGCAATGCGGCGCACGGCAAACGCATTGAAGAACAGGTCGTAGTGATGCTGGGTGAACGGCGAGGCCGGCGGCAGGATCAGGTTCGCGTGACGCGTCGTCTCGTTGAGATAGATATCGACGCAAACCATGAAATCGAGTTTGCCGAGCGCGCGCTCGAGCGCCACGCCATTTGGCGTCGACAAAACCGGATTGCCGGCGCTCGTCAGCAGCGCGCGGATCTGGCCGGCGCCCGGCGTCTCGATCTCCTCGACCAGCGCCGCAACCGGCAACTCGCCGCCGAATTCCGCCAGGCCGCGCACGCGACTCTTCCAGCGCCCGCGCGCCCCGGCTGGCATGCCCGGCCCGGTCAGCGCAATGACGGCGTCGTTCGGCAACACGCCGCCTTCGCGGTCGAGGTTGCCGGTGTATATATTTATCAAATGCAACAGCCACTGCGTCAGCGTGCCGAACTGTTGCGTCGAGGCGCCCATGCGGCCGTACACGGCAGCCCGTGGCGCGGCGTCGAGTTCGGCCGCGATGCGTTCGATCGTCGATTCGGGAACGCCGCTGCGCAAGACGATCGTCGCGATGTCGAAGGATTCCAGCGCCGCCAGCGCGGCATCGAGATCCTTGACCTTGCCCGCGTAACCGGCCAGGCGAGCAGGCCGCAGGCGCGCAAGCGCCTTCAGCACACCAATCAGGAACAGCGCATCGGTGCCGGGACGAATGAACACATGCTCGCTGGCGATTTCCGCGGTCTCGGTCCGGCGCGGGTCGACGACGACGAGTTTGCCGCGCGCCGTCAGCGCCTTGAGCCGCTTCGCTATGTCTGGCGCCGTCATCAGGCTGCCCATCGACGCGATCGGATTGGCGCCGAGCATCAGGAAATAGTCCGTGCGGTCGACATCGGGAATCGGCAACAGGAACTGATGACCGTACATCTGCGCGCAGACGAGCTGATGCGGCCACTGGTCGACGGACGACGCGGAAAACAAATTCGGCGTCTTCAGCGCGCGCAGCAGCGGCGGCAGGTAGGCGATATGACCGAAGTGATGCACGTTCGGATTGCCCAGGTATACGCCGATCGCGCTCGCGCCGTGTTCGCTCTGCAAGGACGCCAGGCGCTCGCCAGCCAAGGCGAATGCCTCGTCCCAGCCGATTTCGCGCCACTCGGCGCCGTGCCGCAGCAGCGGCCGTTTCAGTCGATCGGGATCGGACTCGAGATCCAGGATCGCGTTGCCCTTGGGGCAGATGTGGCCCCGGCTGAAGGGGTCGGCGGCGTCACCGCGGATCGCAACGAGCTGCTGCGCCTCGAACTGGAATTCGAGCCCGCAGATCGCCTCGCACAGCGGACAGGCGCGAAAGCGCGATTCACGGGCCATGGCGTTCTTCCGGTCGCATGGTTCGATAGTAACGACTGAAACGGACATCCGCGACCGCGGCGCACCGGCGCGAGGCGCGGTTCGTGGATTTCGGCGAGTCTTCGGATGATCCTGGGATGAGACCTGCTTCCCCGAAATGACTTTCAGCCAGTGACAGTCAGCGCACTCCCCACTATCCTCGCCGCTCCCTACGCCAAGGAACCACGCATGCATCTGCGTCGCTACGCCCTCTGCCTCGCCCTTGCAGGCTGTCCGCTGCTGGCTAATGCCTCACCTGCCGATCCGGGCTACGCGCGCGACTTGCAACAACCGGTCGATGAGGCTTACTCGAAGAAGATCGGCGAGTACACGACCGACCCTTCATTCAACTCGCCGCTGACCGACTACTTGCCGGCATCGACAGCCGTGCCGACGCCGGCCAAGGTGCTCGGCGACGTCGCCGGCGCGCCCAACATGCTGCCGTACTCGAAGGACGTCTATCGCTACTTCGACATGCTTGCTGCGGCGAGCCCCCGCGTGAAGGTCTATCGGATCGGCAAGACCGAGGAAGGACGCGACATGATCGCAGTCGCCATCGCCGACGAAGCGTTGCTGAAAGACCTGAAAGCCAACGATGCGCGCCTGGCGCAGCTCGCCGACCCGCGCGTGCTCGGCATGGATGACGCAAAGGCCGAGCCGCTGCTTGCGGCCACGACGCCTGTCTACTACATAACCGGTACGATCCATTCGCCGGAAACCGGCGCGCCGACGGCACTGATGGAACTGGGCTACCGCCT
>DASSGP010000117.1:0-3047 GCA_035693405.1 Rudaea sp.
CGCTTCGACATAGTGCGGGTCGAGCGTCAGCGCCTGCTTCATCAGCGATTCGGCCTGGATGTTGGAAGCAAACGTGTTGATCGCGAGCTGCTCGAGCGCGCGCGTGTACGCGTCGTACGCGGCCAGGTTCTTGGTGCCGCCCTTGGTCAGTATCTCCCTGGTCTTCGGCAGCAGTTCGCCGACCAGCGCTTCGGTCACGGCGCCGGCGATCTCGTCCTGGATCGCGAACAGGTCGGCCGCCTTGCGGTCGTAGTTGCGCGACCACAGGTGGGCGCCGTCGGCGGCGCGGATCAACTGCGCAGTGATGCGCAACGTGTCGCCGGCCTGCTGCACGCTGCCCTCGACCAGACTGGCCACCCCGAGTTGCGCGCCGATGCGGCGCACGTCGGTATTGGTCCCCTTGAAGCTGAAAGACGACGTGCGCGCGGCCACCTTGAGCTGCGGTACTTGGGCCAGGCGGTTCAGCAGTGTCTCGGTCATGCCGTCCGAAAAATATTCGTTGGCCTTGTCGGCCGACATGTTCACAAACGGCAGGACTGCGGTCGATGCGGCGCCGAGCGCCGAAGCACTCGATGGATCCGCCAGCGCCGTGGCGACATCGTGCGTCGTGGTAGCGACGCGCCAGAGGATTGCGCCGCCGAGCGCCAGCAACAGCGCCAGTACCGACAGCTCCATGCCGGAGACGCGCTGCTCACCACGTTCGCCGTGGTACCAGGCCAGCACGAGCGCGACGAAAAATCCGACGCCGAGTGCGACGATGAGCACGCGCTCGACCTGTTCGGGCCAGCCGAAACGCTGGCCGACGATGTCCACGGCCTGGAGCAGCGCGAACGCTCCGGCAAGATAGGCCAAAGCCCACTGCACGATCTTGCGCTGCCAGAGCCGGTCGAAAAAGCCGTCCACGCGAAGTCAATCCCCACAGGTCTGCAACGCCGCGAGTCTATACCAGCAGCGTCGGACTGCTTCCGGATGTGCGGCAGCGAGACCGAAGCCGGTCTGCCTGCCGATCAGAGGCTGCCCGGCGGCCTCTCTCGGCCACCCTTGGCCTACGAGGCACTTGGGCTCCTGCCCCGCGGCCTCTCTCGGCCATCCCTGGCCTACGAGGCACTTGCGCTCCTGCCCGGCGGCCTCTCTCGGCCATCCTTGGCCTACGAGGCACTTGGGCTCCTGCCCGGCGCAAACTCCAGGGTCAGCGAGTGCGGCCGCTGCGGCAGCGACAATTCGCTTTGCCTCGGCGTGCCGCGGGCAATGACTTTGCCGGCGCGCAGCACGAGCAACCGCGCCGCCTTGAGCCGGATCGCTTCGAACGCATCGGCGGCCTGCAGCACGACGAGGTCGGCGCGGCAACCCGGCTCGAGTCCGTAGCCGTCGAGGTGGAGGATCTTTGCCGCATTCGTCGTGACACCGGCATACGCGGCGGCGATGCCGTCGAGCGAAGTCATCTGGCCGACATGGATCGCCATGTGCGCGACTTCGAGCATGTCGGCCGAGCCGAACGAATACCACGGATCCATGACGCAATCGTGGCCGAACGCAACCGTCACGCCGGCCGCGATCAGTTCCGGCGCGCGTGTCATGCCGCGGCGCTTCGGATAGGTGTCGTGGCGGCCTTGCAGCGTGATGTTGATCAGCGGATTGGCGATGGCCGCGACGCCTGACTCGGCGATCAGCGGCAGCAGCTTCGACACATAGTAGTTGTCCATCGAATGCATCGAGGTCAGATGCGAGCCGGCGACGCGGCCGTGCAGTCCGAGCCGATGCGTTTCGGATGCGAGCGTTTCGATGTGCCGCGACAGCGGATCGTCCGATTCGTCGCAGTGCATGTCGACGAGCAGTCCGCGATCGGCAGCGACTTCGCACAGGCGCCGCACCGACGCCGCGCCATCGGCCATCGTGCGTTCGAAATGCGGAATGCCGCCGACGACCTGCACGCCGCGATCGAGCGCGCGCAGCAGGTTCCGTTCCGCGTTCGCCGAGCGATAGAAGCCATCCTGCGGAAACGCAACGAGCTGCAGGTCCAGGTACGGCGCGACGCGGCGCTGCACGTCGAGCAGCGCGTCGACGGCGAGCAGCCGGTCGTCGCAGACATCGACGTGCGAGCGGATCGCGAGCAAGCCCTGCGCGACCGCCATGTCGCAATAGGCCAGTGCGCGCGCAACGACGGCATCCTGGGTCAGATGCGGTTTCAGCTCGCCCCACAGCGCGATGCCTTCGAGCAATGTGCCAGACGCGTTGCGCCGCGGCAGGCCGAGCGAGAGCGCGGCATCGAGATGGAAATGCGCATCGACGAACGGCGGCGAAACGAGGCGGCCGGTCACGTCGAGCTCCTGCGCTGACGGCGCGTCGAGCGCATGTTCGACCGCGACGATCTGGCCGGCGGCGATGCCGATGTCGATATCGCGGCGGCCGTCGGGAAGGTTGGCGTGGCGCAGGATCAGGTCCATGGGTTTCTGAGGGTTGAGGGTTGAGGGTTGAGGGTTGAGGGTTGAGGGTTGAGGGCTGAGGGCTGAGGGCTCAAGGCAAGAGCGTCGCACGCCGATGCGATGCTGGCGAATTCTTCTTCCGTTCGCACTGAGCGTAGCTCGCGCAGCGAGCGAAGTCGAAGTGTCGGCGGCACTTCGACTTCAGCCTCGCAGGCCAACGCCAAGGGAACGGAGTTTTCAAACAGATGTCGATATCAGGTGCGCTGCGAGTTGCACCGCCGTGCACATAGTGCAATTCTAGGCCCCTGGATTCAACGCGGCGAAACGGTCTCGCCGCCCCGCGCCCCGGCATGCTGCCTGGCGCACAGATTCAGGTGGCAATCGGCCCGCGCCACGGGGCGATGCGCGCCATTTCGCCCAACGCGAGCCGTTTGACCGTCAGGAACCGCCATCGATGAACCTCGCAGAAAAACCGTCGACGCCGCAAGCCGCCGCGGACCTGAATCTCGATCCGTACTGGATGCCGTTCACGCACAACCGTTACTTCAAGAAGCATCATCCGCTCGACCGGCTGCTGGCGAGTGCCGACGGCGCCTACTACACGACCGTCGAAGGCCAGCGTCT
>DASSGP010000118.1:0-6013 GCA_035693405.1 Rudaea sp.
ATTTCGTCCTGGATCGCGAACAGGTCGGTCTGCTTGCGATCGTAGCGCTGCGACCAGACGTGGCTGCCATCGAGCGTGCGCACGAGCTGGGCCGTGATGCGCAGCGTTTCGCCGGCGCGCTGCACGCTGCCTTCGACGACCGTCGCCACGCCGAGCGCCCTGCCGATCGCGCGCACGTCTTCCTGCTTGCCCTTGAACGCGAACGACGATGTTCGCGCCGCGACCTTCAGCTCGTTGACCTGTGCGAGTTTGTGCAGCAGGTTTTCAGTCAATCCATCGGAAAAATATTCGTTGTCCTTGTCTGACGACATGTTCACGAACGGGAGCACCGCGGTCGAACGCTCACCGAGCGTCGCTTGGGCACCGGCCTGACCGCCTGGCATTCCGCCCCGCACGAACCAGCCCAACGCCAACGCCGCGAGGATTGCCGCGGCCGTGAACACGCGCTTGTTGCCGAACTCGCCGAGCTCCAGCTTGATACCGCCAGAGCTGAAGTCGAGTAGCCACGCCAGCACCAGCGCGACCGGAAAGCCGAGCAGCGCCAGCAGAGTGATCAGGCGCGGGACCCAATCGGGCATGTTCAGCTGCGGCGCCACCGTCGCGCCGACCTGGATCAACAGCCAAGCCACGACCAGATAGGCCGCACCGACCTTGATGACATTGCGACGCTTGAGTTCGGTGAACAGGCTCAATGCGCGCCCCATTCGGAGTCAGGTTCGGCAACGAGTCGTTGAACTTGCGTGACGACGCAGCCCGCTACCAGGCACTCGCTAGCGCGAATGACATTGCGTCGTCTGAGTTCGGCAATGATCTCCAAGCCGTGCTCCCCTGCGCTGCCGCGCGCCTTGCGCGTCGCATCCGATCATACCAGCGGAGCTTGATCCGTGGTCTGCCTCGGTTTACCGGATTGCGCGTCTTCGTCGTGAAGGCGGACAGCCAGTCGTTCGCCAGCCTCGCTCTATGCGGCTCCACCCAGTTCGCCCATGAACTGCCGGTAGTAGCGCAGCTCGGCGATCGAATCGTGCACGTCGCTCAGCGCGGTATGCGTGGATTCCTTGGCGAAGCCCTTGTGGATCTGCGGCGCCCAGCGGCGCGCGAGTTCCTTGATCGTCGACACGTCGAGGTTCCGGTAGTGGAAGAACCGTTCGAGGCGCGGCATCTGCCGGTGCAGGAAGCGGCGGTCTTGGCAGATCGAATTGCCGCACATCGGCGACTTGCCGGGCGGAACCCAGCGCAGAAGGAAATCCATCGTCGCAGCCTCGGCGGAGGCGAGATCGGCGTTCGATTCGATCACGCGTTGCCACAAGCCCGACTTGCGATGCTGGCTGCGGTTCCAGTCGTCCATTGCTTCGAGCCGATCGAGCGGGTGGCGGATCGCGAACTCGGGACCTTCGGCAAGGACGTTCAGCGCCTTGTCGGTAACCGCCGTCGCGATCTCGAGGATAGAGTCTCCGACGGTGTCCAATCCGGTCATCTCCAGATCGATCCAGATCAGATTGTCTTCGTGGACAGTCGGTTCGGCCATGGTCGCGTGCTTTCTAAGGGTCGCGCGCAAGATAACACTACGCTCGCGACCCGCACAGTCTGCGCAAAATCCCCGGTGATCGGCTAGGCTTGCCGCATGAACAACGGCCCGAGTTTCTACTGGCACGACTACGAAACCTCCGGCGTCGATCCACGACGCGACCGTGCGGTTCAGTTCGCCGGCCAACGCACGAATTACGAACTCGAACCCGTCGGCGAGCCGCTCGTGATCTACTGCAAGCCCGCGCTCGACGTCCTGCCGCAGCCGGCGTCGTGCCTGGTCACCGGAATCACGCCACAACAGGCGGAGCGGGACGGCGTGATCGAGGCCGAGTTCGCGGCACGCATCCACGACGAGTTCTCGGTGCCCGGCACCTGCTGCGTCGGTTTCAACTCGATCCGCTTCGATGACGAGTTCACGCGCAACCTGCTGTACCGGAATTTTTACGACCCGTACGCCCGCGAATGGGAGAACAGCAACTCCCGATGGGACGTCATCGACCTCGCGCGCATGTGCTACGCGCTGCGCCCGGAGGGCGTCGAATGGCCGATGCGTAAAATTGAAAAGTGCGCGCAGGGACGCTCGCTTCCTGACCCTCGCGCGCAGGATGCGCGCACAAACAACATCCCGAGTTTCCGCCTCGAGGACCTGACCGCGGCGAACAACCTCGCCCATCGGCATGCGCACGATGCGTTGTCGGATGTGCAAGCGACGATCGACCTCGCCCGCCTGTTGCGCAGCCGCCAGCCGCGCCTGTTCGATTTCTATTTCGCCCTGCGCCGCAAGCAGCGCGCCTGCGAACTGCTTGACTACGCGCATCGCACACCGGTGCTGCATGTCTCGTCGCGCTATCCGGCCGAGCGCGGCTGTCTGGCCATGGTCGTGCCGCTGGCGCAGCATCCGACGCAGCCGAACAAGATCATCGTCTATGACCTCGACGCCGACCCGACGGCGTTGCTGGCGCTCGATGTCGACGAGATCGCCGACCGCGTATTTACCCCGCGCGCCGATCTGCCCGAGGATGTCGAACGCATTCCGCTCAAGGCCGTATCGGTGAACCGCTCGCCGGCGCTGGCGCCCTTGTCGGCGCTCGCCGGCGTCGATACCGCGCGCATCGGCCTCGACCGCGATCGTTGTCTGGCCCATCTGCGACTGCTGCAAGACGCTGCGGATCTGCCCGACAAGCTCCGCCATGTCTTTGCAACATCGAAGGATGATGCGGCCGTGGACCCCGAGCTTGCGATCTATCGCGGCTTCGCCGACGACCGCGATCGCGAACTGCTGCGCCGCGTTCGCGCCACTCCGTCGAACCTGCTCGGTCAATCGTCGTTCACGTTTCGCGACGCACGCTACGCCGAATTGCTGTTCCGTTACCGTGCGCGCAATTGGCCGGAAACGCTTGCGCTCGGCGAGCGCGAACGCTGGGAGCAGTTCCGTCTTCGGCGTTTGCGCGAGCACAGCGACCTGTCGCACTCTTCGCTGGACGGGTATTTCGCCGAGATCGCACAATTGCGCGAGGTCCATGCGGCGGATCCGCACAAGACACCGCTGCTCGACGCGCTCGAGCAGTGGGGTCACTACCTCGCACAAGGCTGACCATGGCAGCAAGAACCGAGTACATCACTGCCGACAGTTTCCGCTTCCTGCGCGAACTGGCCCGCAACAACAATCGCGAATGGTTCGCGGCGAACAAGGCACGCTACGAGAAAACCACGCGCGATCCGTTCCTGCGCCTGATCGGCGATCTGGCCGAGCCGCTGGCGCAGATCAGTCCGCACTTCCGCGCCGACCCGCGCCCGAGCGGCGGGTCGATGTTCCGCATCTATCGCGATACCCGCTTCGCCAACGACAAGACTCCGTACAAGGCGTGGCTCGGCGCACGCCTGTTCCATGAACGCTCGCGCCAGGTCCCGGCGCCGCTCTTCTATCTGCATGTCGCGCCCGGCCGGTGCTTCGTCGGCGGCGGTCTGTGGCACCCGGAATCCGCAACGGTCAAGCGCATCCGAGACTTTCTGGTCGACAACCCCGCCACCTGGAAGAAGGCCGTGCACGCGAAGCGCTTCCGCGAGCGGTTCGAACTCGACGGCGAGTCGCTGACGCGGCCGCCACGCGGCTACGATCCGGCCCACGAACTGATCGAGGACATCAAGCGCAAGGATTTCGTCGCGACCCGGCAATTCAGCGATGCCGAGGCCATGTCGGCGCAGTTGCCGAAGATCGTCATCGACGGCTGCAAAGGCATCGCGCCGATGATCGACTACCTGTGCGCGGCGCTGGATCTGGAGTTCTGATGGCTGCGCATGCTCATCGCGCGCTGCGGGTCATCGCCGCCTACAAAGCGGTCAAGGCGCTGGCGTTGATCATCGTCGCCATCGCCGCGTTCGATCTTGTCCAGTCACAGCACGTTGTGGCGCTCGCAGACTGGGTCACGCAATTGCCCTTTCACCAAGGGCATCGCTACGCCGTCGCCGCGGTGGACAAACTGCTCGGACTCGGTCCGCGCAAGTTCATCGCCATCGGCACCGTGGCCTGCATCTATGCCAGCGTGTTCATCGTCGAAGGTTGGGGCCTGTGGCGCGAGAAACGCTGGGCCGAATATCTCACCGTCATCGTGACCGCATCGCTGATTCCGCTCGAGATTTGGGAAATCTTCCATCATTTCACCTGGCTGAAGATTTTTGCGCTGGCACTGAACGCTGCGATCGTGTGGTACCTCATCCACCTGCTGCGGGAAAGGTAGGCATTACGCCAGGCCGAATGGAAACGCGAGGACGGCGCGAATATCCTCGCCGCCCGTCATCGCCATCAACAGACGTTCGATGCCGAGCGCGACGCCGGCGCAGTCGGGCAGGCCCTGAAGCGCCCGCAACAGATTTTCATCGAGAGGCAGCTCCGCGAGGCCGCGCGATCGCCGACGCGCATTATCGCGTTCGAAGCGGGCGCGCTGCTCGGTCGCATCGGTCAGTTCGTGATAGCCGTTGGCCAACTCGTGTCGTCCGACGTAGAGTTCGAAGCGCTCCGCGACAGGCGGATCATCCGCGCGAATCTTCGCGAGCGCGCACTGCGAAGCCGGATAATCGTAAACGACGGTGATGCGCCCGGGCGGAAATGCCGGCTGGATCCGGTGCGTCAGCAGCAGGTCGAGCCAGTCATCCCTGCCCAGTCCTTCGTCGCTCACGCGCACACCGTGCAGCGCGTTGCGCAGCTCCTGGTCACTGGCGGTCAACGGATCGATACCTACGGTACCCGTGAACAAGTCGCGATACGTCGTTTTGCAGACCTTTGCCGCCGCTCCGCCCAGCGCGAGCGCCGCTTGGACGACCTCGATCGTTTCATCGATCAACTGTTGGTGATCCCAGCCGACCCGATACCACTCGAGCATCGTGAATTCGGGATTGTGGCGCCGGCCGGCCTCGCCGTTGCGGAACACGCGACCCAGCTCATAGCAATCGCCGATTCCAGCGGCGAGCAGGCGCTTCTGGGCGAACTCCGACGACGTGCGCAGCCAGCGTTCGCGCGCTCCGGCATCGACGTGTCCGGAAAAACGCGTACTGAAGCTCTCGATGTTCGGATCGGTGTTGCCGGCTGCCGACATGACCGGCGTCTCGACTTCGAGCACCCCGCGCTCGGCGAAGAACTGGCGGATCAGCCCGTACAGACGTGCACGCAGCCTGATCGCTTCGGCTGAGGCTGGCTCGAAACTGGTCACGAAGCTTCCCCGGCAAACAAGGTTCGGGGCGTCGCAAAACGCCGGCGCAGTGCCCGGTTTGCCGGTTCGGAGAAATATCGCGAGATCGCCGCGGCGGCGGCGCAGGACAGTGCGATGAAGACAAGCAACCACAGCGGTTTGGCGCCATTGGCCAGGGCGTCGCGCGGAACCAGATCGCGCATGCACGCGAGCACGACGATGTGGAACAGATAAAGTTCGTAACTATGCCGGCCCATCCAGCACAGTGGTTCGCGCAGACGAAGCGGCCGGCTCTCCTGCGTATCGCTGCCGCTCGTCAGCAACAGCACGCACGTAGCTAGTGCAATCAGCGTAAATCCAGCGGCTTCGTGACCATCGAAACCGATCAGATAGATGCAGGCAAGTCCCGGAGCTGCAATCCAGGTAGCAATTGATGAAGCGCGCTTCGTCAGGGAAACCCTGCGTTTCAGCAGTGCGGTCAGGCAACCCAGCGCGATCGCATCGAAACAGGCCAGGTAGCCATACATGAAGTACAGTTCGTTGTCCGCATGGATGGCACGATAGATCGGTCCCGCCGCGATGACTGCGAGGCAAAGCGGCACGAAGTATCGTGTGCGGCGAAGCGCAACAGCGGCAAGTGGAAACAGCAGATAGAAGACCTCCTCGACCGACAGCGACCAGTAGATGTTCACGCAATAGTTGAAGTAGCCGACCGTCTCCATCAGCACGTTGTGCCAGAACGTCAGCACGGACACGATCGAGAGGATCGAGAAGGAAGCAGGCAGCGGCTGTCCCTTGAT
>DASSGP010000119.1:0-3036 GCA_035693405.1 Rudaea sp.
GCATTGAACATCTGCAGCCGGGTAGCGTGGTCCATCGCCGCGACTGAACCCGAGCGCTGAAGCAGGTTCGACATCTGCGTGAGCAACACGTTCACGCGCTGCTTGTCGGCGGGCTTGGTGAACTCGTAGCGGCCGTCCGGCTGCATTTCCTGTGCGACCCAGGAAGCTTGCTGGGCGAATGTCTCCGGAGTATCGGCGACCAGCGGTTTTTCGATAACCTTGCTCTTATCGACATCCTCTGCGGCATGGACTGACACTCCGGCCAGCGCAGCAACAGCAAACAACAGAACATGAACACGCATTCGACTTTCCTCCAGGCCAGGGACAATATACGTAAGTTATCGTAGATCGACTTCTTTTCATTTGTCAACGACGGTCTTCGTACTTATGCATCTTCCGAAATTTTTGCGTCACCGGCCAAGCGCGTGACGCCACCGGGAGTTGCGGTATATCTTCGCGTTCAAGCCGGCACGCGATCCGGTCCGACCACAGGGAGGCGCGATGAGCGCTCTGGCAGTCCGACACTACGAACAACGGGATCTTGCTCAGATTCACGCCATCTATTCCGAACCCGACGCGTTCGCCAACACGCTCCAGCTTCCGTTCCAGTCCGAAGAACACTGGCGCAACAAGATCGGCACGCCGAAGGAAGGTTTCACGAACCTCGTGGCCGTAAGGAATGACGAGGTGCTCGGCCAGCTGACCCTCGAAGTATTCCAGCGGCCGCGGCGACGCCATGTCGCTACGTTCGGCATGGGCGTCAAGGGATCGGCACGCCGGCTCGGAGTCGGCTCGGCACTGATCGGCGCCGCGATCGACCTGTGTGAAAAGTGGATAAACGTTTCAAGGATTGAAATCGAGGTGTACACCGACAACGCCGCCGCGATCGCGCTCTACTCGAAGCACGGCTTCGTTATCGAAGGCACCTGCCGACGCTATGCGTTCCGCGATGGCCAATTCGTCGATGCGCATATCATGGCGCGGCTGCTCACGGGTTGAACAACGGCTGTGTTCTTCGTAATTCCGGCGCAAGCCGGAATGACGAGCCAGAGAAAACACCGTCCCCACCAACCCTCCCCTTGAAGGGGAGGGCTTATGCGTCCCCGGTGAAGGGGAGCGTTTGAACGTCGTGAAAGTGCGCGCAAAATGCAAGCGCCACGGGCGCAACCCCGCGCAAGTCGTTACTTCCGGCACAGTCAGGTTCACTTCCGTCGCACGTCTCATCGCAGGCGAACCACATTTCGGCGCATGCGACGCAACCCTTGTGACTCTTGCCACATCCAATCTGGGGTCGACGGGCGCGAGACTCGCGTTCAGGGAAGCGATTGGAGATTGGAGAGTGACGCGATGAAACTGATCGAATCTTCATTGAAGAATCCCCTGGCCGTCGGCATGACGGTGCTGCTGGTGGCCGTATTGGGCTTCATGAGCCTGTCCGAGCTGCCGCTGCAGCTGTTCCCGGACATCGACCGACCGCAGATCGCCGTGCAGACCAACTGGCGAGCGGCATCGCCCGAAGAAGTGGAATCCGAACTGCTCGAGCCGCAGGAACAGGTGTTGCAGGGCCTGCCCGGACTCGAGGAAATCGATGGCAACGCCGGCCCCGGCGGCAGCTTCATCAACCTGACGTTCGCGATCGGCACGGACATGAAAAATGCCCAGGTCGAAGTCATCGGCCGGCTCAATCGCGTGCGTTCGATTCCGAAAGACGCCGATCGGCCCGTCGTTCAGCTCGGCGGCGGCAACGGCGGCAACGCGAATGAATCTCTGAGCTGGTTCTTCGTGCAGCTCCTGCCCGGCACGCCGGGACCGATCGACCAGTACCGTCACTTCATCGAGAACACGGTCAAGCCGCGCATCGAGGGTGTTCCCGGCGTTTCGCAGGTCGTCGTCAATGCGGGGCCGCCGGACGAGGTGCAGATCACCGTCGACATGGCCAAGGCAGCGAGCCTTGGCGTGACGATTCCCGAGATCGCCGCCCGCGCCGCGAGCGCGACCGATGTTTCCGGCGGCCAGATCCAGGTCGGCCGCCAGCAATACGAGCTGCGTTACACCGGGCGCTACAAGCCCGAGGATCTCGGCGCGCTCGTGCTGTCCTGGCGCGACGGCAAGCCGATCCGCCTCAGCGACGTCGCCACGGTCAAGATGCAGCCGCCGAAGCGGCAGTTCTTCGCCTACCAGAATGGCAACCCGGCGGTGGGACTGGATGTGCGCAAGGCCAATGGCGCGAACGTGCTGGCGACCTTGGGCGCGGTCAAGAAAGTCGTGGCCGAGTTGCGCGAAGGTCCGCTCAAGGCCAAAGGCCTCGGCATCGAGCAGTCGTTCGATTCGTCATTGTTCATCAATCGCGCAGTCAGCCTGCTCACTGAAAACCTGATCATCGGCGCCCTGCTCTCGCTGTTGTGCGTCTGGTGGTTCATGCGCGACTGGCGCGCGACACTGCTGATCGCCAGCGCGATCCCGATCTGCCTGTTGGCGACGTTCTGCGCGCTGCGCATGACCGGCCACAGCCTCAACGTGATCTCGCTGGCGGGACTGGCGTTCGCTGTCGGCATGGTCGTCGAGGGCGCGATCGTTGTCTCCGGAAATATCCTGAGGCTCAAGGAAGGTGGCATGACGCCGGGCGAAGCCGCGCTTAAAGGCACCAACCAGGTTGTCGGCGCGCTGATCGCGTCGACGATCACGACGGTCGCGGTGTTCCTGCCGGTCGTGTTCCTCAAGGACGTCGAGGGGCAGATCTTCGCCGACCTCGCGCTGACGATTTCGATTGCGGTTGCAATCTCGGTCATCGTCGCGATCACGGTGCTGCCGGCTGCATCGGGCTGGCTGAAGGCCAAGAAGCTCAAGTCCGGTTACGGCGACGGTTGGCCCGCGCTGACGAACAAGATCATGGACCTGACCGACACGCGGCCCAAGCAACTCGGCTGGGTCGCCGCGCTGCTGGTCCTGCCGCTGGCGCTGACGTTTGCATTCAAGCCGCGCCTGGACTACCTGCCGCCGGTCAAGCGCGCAGCGATCGATGCGTACTTCAATTTC
>DASSGP010000120.1:0-4710 GCA_035693405.1 Rudaea sp.
CGCAGCGCGCTGGCCAGCACGCGCTACATCGCCGCGCAGTCGATGACCGACGCGGCGCGACTGCAGGACCTCGGCGCCGATCCCGATCGCCTCGGCATCGTCGGCAACCTCAAGTACGACATGTCGGTGCCGCCGCAATTGCACGACGAGGCCGTGGAGCTGCGCGCGGCCTGGGGCGCGCAACGGCCGGTGTGGGTCGCGGCGAGCACGCATGACGGCGAGGAGATGCCGGTGCTCAAGGCGCACGCCGAGGTGCTGCGGCGATTTCCGGACGCGCTGCTGCTGCTGGCGCCGCGCCATCCGGAACGCTTCAAGCCGGTCGTGCTGGCATGCCGCAGCCTGGGCTTCGCCGCGCGCACGCGCAGCGAGGACGGCAGCGCGACGCAGGACACGCAGGTGTTCGTCGTCGACACCCTCGGCGAGTTGCTGCGCTTCTATGCAGCCGGCGACGTCGCCTTCGTCGGCGGCAGCCTCGTGCCGATCGGCGGCCACAATGTGCTCGAGCCGGCCGCGTTGTCGGTGCCGGTCATCGTCGGCCCGAAGATGTTCAACTTCGCCGAGATCACGGCGAGTCTGATCGACGCCGGCGCCGCGCTGCAGATCGCCGACGGCGACGAGCTCGGCGGCGTCGTCACGCGCCTGCTGGCGAATCCGGCGCTGCGCGAAACGATCGGCCGCGCCGGGCGCGCGGCGTTCGAGCGCGAACAGGGCGGTGTGTTACGGACGCTGGGGATTGTCGAGCGCGTGCTCGACGGTGAACGTGTGATCGACTTCGACGACCGCAAGCGGGAACCGGTAGCCGGTAGCCGGTAGCCGGTAGCGGCTACCGGTTCGTTCGTCATTCCAGCAACGAATTCACCAACTCGATATCCTTCACGGCGATCGTTCCGGCCGACTGCTTGAGTTGCAGGCCGCTGAGCACGAAGGCGTGACGCGCCTGCGAGTACGCGCTCTGCGCCTGGAACAGCGTCTGCTGCGCGAGCAGCACGTCGACGATCGTGCGCGTGCCGACTTCGAATCCGGCCTGGGTCGCATCGAGCGAGCTCTGCGCCGACACGACGGCCTGCTTGGTCGCTTCGACTTCGCTGATGCCGGCGATGACGGCGCGGTAGGCGTTGCGCGTGTTCGCGACGACGGCGCGGCGCTGCAGTTCGAACTGGTCCTGCGCGGCGTCGCGCTGGAATATGGCCTGACGCACCTGCGAGGACACCAGTCCACCGGTGTAGATCGGCACGTTCAGGGTAACGCCGATCGTCGTGGTGCCGGTGATGTTGTTGCCATGGAACGGACCGAAGTACGTGCCGCCCACACCTTGCGTCGTATCGCCCCAGGCCGGCGTGTCGTTGCGCACGACCGACGCGCTCAACGTCGGGTAGTGTCCTGAGCGCTGCGTGCTGATGTTGTATTCGGAGGCCTCGAGCGAGTGCTGCGCGGACGCAAGCGACGGGTTCTGCTTGACGGCAATGTCTACCCAGGACTGCACGTCGCCGGGCGCGGGCCTCTCCAGCGGCAACTGTTCGCGCAGTTTCTTCAGTTCGCCGAACTCCTTGCCGATGATCTGGCTCAAGGCCTCGCGCGCGTTGTCGAGATTGTTCTGCGCCTGGATCACCTGGGCCACCGACGAGTCGTGGTTTGCGCGCGCGTTGTGCACGTCGGTAATCGCCGACAGACCGACTTCGAAGCGCTGTTCGGCCTGGTCGAGCTGGCGCGCGAGCGCTTTCTCGTTCGCCTGCGCGAAGATCAGCTCGTCCTGTGAGGTCAGAACGCCGAAATAGGCGGTCGACGTGCGCACGAACAGAGCCTGCGACGCGGCGTCATAGTCGCTGTCGGCGCTGAGCGCAGTGGCTTTGCTCGTATTCAGCCGGCTCCAGTTGGTCCAGTTGAACAGCGACTGGCTCAACTGTACCTGTGCCGGGCGCGAACGGTTCCTTATGCTGTCGCTGCTCGGCAGCAGCACGAAATTGCCGGCCGAATCCTGGAACGGTCCGACGCTGTTGAAGCCACTGTCGCTGCGGTCGTAAGCCAGGCTCGCGCCGATCTGCGGCAGCAACGCCGAGCGTGCCTGATCGATGCCTTCATTGATCGAGCCCTTGGTCGCATCGGCGATCGCGAGCGTCGGGTCGGCATTGCGCGCCTGCTGATAGATCTGCACGAGATCCTCGGCATGCACCAGAGCTGGCGCGCACGCCCAGGCGAGCGCCGCGGCGAGCAGGTTCAGACGGATACTTTTACCCATGATCGAAGATTCCTTGAACAAAGTTTTGGGTGCGTTCGGGTCAGAGCACGAAACGCTGCGGCGGTGCCGCGTGACTCAGATAGGGCAAATCGGTTTCGAACAGCGCGTTTTCGGTCCATTGGCCACCGGCGTCGCGCGCGAACAGCGTGGCGCGTTGCGCCGGCGATTGCCCGACGATCGCCAGCAGGCGGCCGCCCGGGCGGACCCATTCGCGCCAGCGCTGCGGAAGGGCAGCGACGGCGCCGGTGACGACGACTACGTCATATTGCTGCTTCGGTTCAAATCCGCTGACGGCCTCGGCGACTTCGACGGTCGCGTTGGCGACACGCGACGCGAGCAGGTGTTCACGCGCGGCATCGGCAAGATCGGCGTGCTGCTCGACGCTGTGCACGGACGCGGCCAGGCGCGCCAGGCACGCGGTCAGAAAACCCGAGCCGGTGCCGATTTCGAGCACGCTTTCGGTCCGCGCCGGCGCGACCGCCTGCAGCACGCGGCCTTCGATGACCGGCTTCATCATGACTTCGCCATGTCCCAGCGGCAGGCTGGTGTCGGCGAACGCCAGCGCTCGATGCGCGGCGGGAACGAAGTCCTCGCGCGGAACGCTGCTGAGTGCTTCGAGCACGCGGCTGTCGAGCACGTCCCACGGACGCACCTGCTGCTCAACCATGTTGTGACGGGCGAGTTCGACGTTCAGCGTCATGGGATATGGGTCCGGCCGGAAAAAGATGAAAAGGATAGGCCCTTGCACGGCTTCCGGCAATTGCAGGATTGCGTGCCGGGGGCCTGCGCCGAAGTGCCGGAAGTCATTCAAACCATTGGGCTTGGATGCGCATCGGCGCTCAGGCGTTGCCAACAGTTGGTGCCTCGGCAGGGCATTTCAATGCGCCACAAGTGCCGGTGGCGACGAAATCGCCTCCCGCGCCGTGGCATGTTCTAGCGGGCGACGAACGCGGAACCACGCAGCGTACAGCGCGGGCAGGAACAGCAAGGTCAACGCCGTGGCGACGAACAACCCGCCCATGATCGCGACCGCCATCGGTCCGAAGAACGCGCTGCGCGTCAGCGGAATCATGGCCAGGATCGCCGCCAGCGCGGTCAGCACGATCGGCCGGAAACGCCGCGTCGTTGCATCGACGATCGCCGTCCAGGCATCGTGCCCGGCACCGATGTCCTGTTCGATCTGGTCGACGAGGATCACCGAGTTGCGCATGATCATGCCCATCAGTGCGATCGTGCCGAGCATCGCGACGAAGCCGAACGGCACATTGAACACGAGCAGGAACAGCGTGACGCCGATGAGGCCGAGCGGTGCGGTGAGGAAGACCAGGAGCACGCGCGAGAAACTGCGCAGCTGGATCATCAGCACGGTCAGCACGACGAGCAGGAACAGCGGCATACCGGCATTGACGGAACTCTGGCCCTTGGCGCTTTCCTCGACCGCGCCGCCGACCTGCAGCAGGTAGCCGGCAGGAAGCTGCGCTCGCAGCGCGTCGAGTTGCGGATCGATCTGCGCGGTAACGGTAGCCGGCGTGGGTCCGCCGTAGATGTCGCCGCGCACGGTGATCGTCGGCAAGCGGTTGCGGCGCCAGATGATGCCTTCTTCGAATCCGTAGCTGACCGTCGCGATCTGCTTGAGCGGAACGCTCTGGCCCGACGGCGTCGGCACGGCCAGGCTTTCCAGCAGCGACAGGCGCGCGCGCTCGTCGCCGGGTCCGCGCAGCGACACTTCGATCAACTGGTCGCGCTCGCGGTAATACGTGACCGGGACGCCGGACAGCGAGCTTTGCAGGAAATTCGCCAGGTCCTGCGAGCTGACGCCGAGCACGCGCGCGCGTTCCTGGTCGATCGCCAGGCGCACGACCTTGCTCGGCTCCTCCCAGTCGAGGTTCACATTGCGCACATTGGGATTTTGCCGCACCACGTCGGCGGCCTTGCGCGCGAGTTCGCGCACGGTCGGGATATCGGCCCCGGAAATGCGGAACTGCACCGGATAGCCGACCGGAGGACCGTTCTCCAGGCGCAGCACGCGCGCGCGCAGTTCGGTGAAGTCGTGGTCGAACAGCGCAATCAGGTCGGCGCGCAGCGCCTCGCGCTCGCGCGTGCCCTTGGTCAGCAGCACGAACTCGGCGAAGCTGGCCTGCGGCAGCTGCTGGTCCAGCGGCAGGTAGAAGCGCGGTGCGCCGGAGCCGACGTAGCTGACATAGTTCTCGAGCTCGGGACGCTTCGCCAGCCAGGCTTCGAGCTTCTTGACCTGGGCCTCGGTCGCGTTCAGCGACGCGCCTTCCGTGAGTTTCAGGTCGACCATCAGCTCGGGCCGGGTCGAATCCGGGAAAAACTGCTGCTGGACGAAGCCGAAGCCGGCGATCGACAGCACGAACAGCAGAACGGTCGCCGCGATGACACTGCGGCGATGACCGACGCACCAGTCGACCAGCGCGCGGAAGCGGCGATAGAACGGCGTTGCATAGGGATCG
>DASSGP010000121.1:0-4555 GCA_035693405.1 Rudaea sp.
GTGACCAAGGCATCGGTCTGGCTCTCATCTCCGGTGACACGCAAGCGCAAGATCGACATTCGCCGGTCTCCTGTTGTACTTGCTTCGGAGAATGGCAAGACATGTGCCATCGATTTCCGTTGACGCCTTTGCGCACTCCGCTCCTGTGGGCGAGTGCTGCGAAACCGGATCCCGCACTGGGCGCTGCTGCGCGCGCTTCAAGTGATGCACGGCGTGCTTGCATATTGCACGGTCGCAGTGTCTGCGCGGCTCAAGATGCCATTTCGTACCGGCCAAGCTCGCTTGCGCCTGACGCGTGGTGCGCCTGCATAGGACCGCGCAAGCGGTGCGTTCACCGGACATTTAGCGCAACGCCATGCCTACGGCACACCGCTTGCTGCTTAGCTGCGTAATCAATGCAGATTCCTCGGGAACCGTGCAATGAAAACGAAGATGCTTGTGGTAGGAACACGTCGGCGTATCAGCGCGGCGATGTATGAGCGCCGGTGCGAGCGGCCGAGTGCCTTGCGGGCGGCGCCGTCATGAAGACCGATTCGAATGACGATTGCGCGGGGATTGATGGAAGCTGGTCGCATCCGTCGAACGTGTTATGGCAGCACGCGCTCTGGGGTGACGAAATCGAGGAGATATTCTCATGGTCAAACAAGCTTTGTTCATCGCCGTCTGCGTTGCCGGACTCGGTTTGCAGGCCTGCAACAGTAATGCTGCGGACCCGGCGAAGGTGGAAGCCGAGGTGCAGAAGGCTCAGGCAGAAGGCGAGAAGAAGATCGTCGAGGCGCAAGCCAGGCTCGAACAAGTCGCTGCAGAGAACAAGAAGGATGTAGTCGTCGCACAAGCGGACGCGCGTATCGACGCGGCCAATGACTCGTCAGCCAAGACCGGCGACGCGGCGAAGAAGGCCGAAGCCGCGAAGGCCGATGCAAAGAAGACCGAGGCGATCGAGCCGGCGGCGCCAGCTGCCGACGAGAATGTCGCCAAGGCGCGCGTCGCGGCGATGGAAAAAGTCGCCGACGCCCAATACGGCGTGGACAAGGCAAGGGCCGAAGCGACGTATGGCGTGACCTTGGCGCGCTGCAAGGGACAGTCGAGCGAGAGCATGCAGATCGTGTGTCGCGATGGTGCGCAAAAGACCCTGGCTTCCGCGGTGGCAAGTGCGAAGGCGCGCAGCGACGCGGCACGGCGACGCGCGTCGATGGCCAGAAACGGCCAGGACGGCTGATCTGCCAGCTGCAAATGGCTCGCGCATCGTCTGAATCGCCGTTCGGCGAACGAATCAAAGACCGGTTGGCGCGATCGCAATGGCCTCGCTGCGCAAGACCGGGCAACTGCATACGTCAGCAACTAGAGACGGGGTTTCGGCGCGAGTTGCGCCGCGCGATGTTCGGGTACTTCGACGCGCGCGGCGCGCAGATTCGCTGTCGACGGGCCTCGTGCGCGGGCCGGCTGAGTGCACTATCTGGAAATGCGCGTGAAGCCGCTGCGATCGAACCGGACCTGTGCGCGAGTAGGCATCTGCGCGGGTTTGCGTTTTCGCGACTCTTCGGGCTCACGGCGCAATCGCGACGCTGTGAGGTACAGCACCGTGACGAAGATGATCCACGACAACAGTAACGCGCCAATGACATTGAGGATGATTCCCCATCCGCCCGGTTCGGTCCAAAGCTTCAGCGCACCCGCGGCGCCGACAGCCGAGGCGGTCAGCAATTTGATGTTGAGCATCATGATCGTAGCCTCGTAATTCCGCGTGACCAACAGTGCAATCAATATTCCATCCGCACGCATGCTCGCTGGACCGGACAGGCCCTTGAATTGCCGGCGTTTACACCAGGTAATTCCTCGCAACGTTGTTGAAAATTGCCTGAACATGCCCGGGCAACATTGCAATGTGCATGCTAGGCACCGCGCTTAACATAACCTTCACGCTGCAGGCGACCGAGCGTCGGCGAATGCCACTGCCGCGAGTGAGTCCCGTGGCATCGTCGTCCGGTTCAAAATCAGACTCATCGGAACAGCCAGCGTATTGCCGATGGCAGCGGGACACTTCGGTGTCGTGATGGAAACGTCTGTCGTGGCTCGATCGACATGCGGATTGCGCGCAACGGCACCCATGGCAGCGGATGATGTTTGGTCAGCCGAAAGATTGGCGTGAAGAAATTGTTCACAGGAGGGACTCCTCGCGTTGGCGGCGTCGACCTGAAGATAGGCCTGAAGACCGGGGCGTTCCGTTCGGTGGCAGACACAACACTTGAAATCCCGTGTCATCACTATCCGTCGCGGCGCGCGCTACAGCCCGTTTGTTGCGGTCGCTATGTACGCCAGCACACAGACTGGCGCTGCGCAACCTGCGAATATCTGCAAGCGCCCGGGGAGAGGCGTGTGTAGCTGCGACTCGCAAAATCGCACGCTTTGCTGCCTGCCGACGAGGCGCAGTCCCACCGCGTCAATGTGCGCCTCTCACGGAAAACCAGCTGATGCAAGAAACCGGAAGCAATCCCATCCTGGCAGAGGGTATCGGCGATCCCGAGCGCCCGGACGGTGGCACCGAAGGGCGCCGGCAGCTGGCCCTGCTCAAAGCCGGTGCGCTGCAGAACGCAATCCTGACCAGCGCCAATTTCTCGATCATCGCCACTGACGAAAAGGGCATCATCCAGCTGTTCAATGTCGGCGCCGAGCGCATGCTGGGCTATACCGCTGCCGAAGTCGTCAACAAGATCAACCCCAGCGACATCCACGATCCTCAGGAAGTCACGGCGCGCGCGCAGGAGCTGAGCCTGGAGCTCGCGACGCCAATTGCGCCGGGATTCGAGGCGCTGGCGTTCAAGGCTTCGCGCGGGATCGAGGACATCTACGAGTTGACGTATATCCGCAAGGACGGCAGCCGGTTTCCTGCCTCCGTGTCGATCACGGCTCTTCGCGACGACTACGGCGATGTCATCGGCTACCTGCTGATCGGCACCGACAACTCGGCGCGCAAGCGCGCCGAGTCGGAACTGAATGAGGCGATGGACGTCGTCGAGAAAGCCAATCGCGCGAAGACCGATTTTCTTTCGGCGATGAGTCACGAATTACGCACACCGCTCAATGCGGTGCTCGGTTTCGCCCAGTTGATGGAAACCGGCACGCCGGCTCCAACTCCGTCACAAAAGCGCAATCTCGACCAGATCCTCAAGGCCGGGTGGTATCTGCTCGAACTGATCAACGAGATCCTCGATCTGTCGCTGATCGAGTCGGGCAAGGTGACGCTGTCGCGCGAGCCGGTCTCGCTGTCCGAAGTCATGCTCGAGTGCCGCGCCATGATCGAGGCCCAGGCGCAGAAGCGCGGTATCGGCATGAAGTTCCCGCGCTTCGAAACGCACTACTTTGTCCAGGCCGATCGGACCCGGGTGAAGCAGGTTCTGATCAATCTGCTGTTCAACGCCATCAAGTACAACAAGCCGGGCGGCGCCGTGTCGGTCGAATACACGTTGGGCGCGAAAGATTCGATTCGCATCAGCGTGCGTGATACAGGCGCGGGCCTGGCCGCAGAGCAGGTCGCGCAGCTTTTCCAGCCGTTCAATCGTCTCGGCAAGGAGACCAGCACCGAGGAAGGCACCGGCATCGGCCTGGTCGTGACCAAGCGTCTGGTCGAACTGATGGGTGGCACCATCGGCGTAGACAGTGTCGTCGGCGTCGGCAGCGTGTTCTGGATCGAATTGACCCTGACGGCCGCACCGCAACTCGCGCTGCGCGAAGCCGAAAGTCCGGCACTGGCACAGTCGCAGGCACCGCGTGGCGCGCCGCTGCGCACGCTGCTCTATGTCGAAGACAACCCGGCCAACCTCGAACTGGTCGAGCAACTTATCGCGCGGCGGCCCGATCTGCGCCTGCTGAGCGCAGCGGAAGGCAATCTCGGCATCGAGTTTGCGCGCGCCTATCAGCCGGACGTGATCCTGATGGACATCAACCTGCCCGGCATCAGCGGCATCGCCGCAATGAAGATCCTGCGCGCCGATCCGGCGACTGCGCACATCCCGATCATCGCGCTCAGCGCCAACGCGGTGCCGCGTGATATCGAGAGGGCGCTCGAGGCCGGATTCTTCAACTATCTGACCAAGCCAATCAAGGTCGACAAGTTCATGGATGCGCTGGACGCGGCGCTGAAATTCGCGGGCGCCGCACCGGTCCGCGCAGCGAAAGCAGAGCTGGTATGAAGCTCGCCAAATCTGACATTCTGAACGCGAGCGTCCTGATCGTCGACGATCAGGAGGCCAATGTCATGCTGCTCGAGCAACTGCTGCGCGAAGACGGTTATACACGCGTTGCCTCGACGATGAACCCGCAGGAAGTCTGCGCGCTCCACCGCAAGCACCGCTACGACTTGATCCTGCTCGACCTGCAGATGCCCGGGATGGATGGGTTCCAGGTCATCGAGGGTCTCAAGACGAACGTCAGCGATAGTTATTTGCCGGTGCTCGTGATCACCGCGCAGCCCGGCCACAAGCTGCGCGCACTGCAGGCCGGCGCGCGGGACTTCATCAGCAAGCCATTCGACCTGGTCGAGGTCAGGACGCGCATC
>DASSGP010000122.1:0-3829 GCA_035693405.1 Rudaea sp.
TCATGGTGCTGGGCGGCCGGCGCGGGATGCCGGCCTTTGGCGATAGCCTGTCCGACGAACAGGTTGCCGAAGTCGTCAACTATGTCCGCAGCCACTTCGACAATCGCCACACCGACACGATCAGTCCGAAAGACGTCGCGCGGCTGCGGGCTTCGCTGACTTCGGCCGGCAAATCTCCGTGAGGTCGCCGCCTCGCGATCACGCTTTCCCCGTCCCGCTCACGGCCATCGCGGCGCGGGCGCTACGGCGGTAAACCCACCTTCTTCAGCATCGCGGCGAACCGCGCATCGGTCCACAGCGACTTGAGCAATGGGTCGACCTTGATCACGCTGAGGCCGGCGTCGTGTTGCTTGTAGGCGCGCTCGAGCCATTCGAACGCCTTGTCCGGCTCGCCGCGCCAGGCATAGACCTCGGCGACCTGATAAGCCCAGTCGTGCGCGTACTTCGCGATCAACTCGTCGAGCGCCAGTTGGGATTCTCTGGCATGACCCAGCGTGTGTTCGGCCACCGCGACGCCGATCTGGTTCCAGACTTCCCCAGCCGTGCGCGCGACGCTGAGCGCCTGCTGTGCGTGGCCCTCCAGCAGTTCGAGTGTGACGAGATTGTTCTTCGCGAAACTCGATTCCGGATTGATCGCGAGCGCGCGTTCGAGTGCCTCGCGGGCTTGCCGATATCCGCTCGGGTCGACCAGGTACGCGCTGCCCAGGTTGGTCCAGGCCGCGGCGGACAACGGGTCAAGTTCGATGGCCTTGCGCGCCGCCGCGATCGCCTCGGTCACCCGGCCTAGATCCAGCAGCAGCAAGCCATATTGCCGCTGGGCCGTGGCGTTGCCGGGCTCGAGCGCCAGCGCCTTTTCGAAATCCGCCTGGCCGCCGCTCCAGTCCCAGGTGACTCTCGAACGCAACCAGCCACGCACCGCGTAGCCATCCGCCAGGTCCGGCGCCAGCGCGATCGACTTATCTATGGCCACTTGTGCACGCTGTCTTCCCGCGGCCATTTCATCGGCCGACGCTGCATAGTCGGCGGAATACAGTTCCGCGTACGCGAGCCCTGCGTAAGCGGCAGCGTAACCCGGATCGAGCGCGACGGCTTTCTCATAAGCCGCCACCCCAAGACGATAGCCCTCGACGGTATTGCGGTTATACAACTGGTTGCCTAGCAGATACTGGTTGTAGGCCTCGGTGTTGCTGGTGCGGTGCGGGTTCGTCACCTGCTGGGCCGGCAGCAGCTTGACCTTGAGTTGCGCGACCACGGCACCGGCGATCTCGTCCTGCACCTTGAACACGTCGGTCAACCGGCGGTCGTAGGTTTCCGACCACAGGTGGGAGCTGTCAGCGGTGCGGATCAGCTGTGCGGTGATGCGCAATGTGTCGCCGGACTTGCGCACGCTGCCTTCGAGCACATGCGCAACGTTGAGCGTCTTTGCAATCTCGGCCACGCCGACTTCCTTGCCCTTGAATGCAAAGGACGAAGTGCGCGCAATGACACGAAGCTGCGGAACCTGGGCCAGCAGGTTCAGCAGCTCCTCCGACAACCCGTCCGAAAAATATTCCTGGTCTTTCGTCTGGCTCATGTCGACGAACGGCAGGACCGCGATCGAGCTGTCGTTCACTGCCGGCGACGCAGATGGAGTCGATGGAGTAGATGCGCTGTTGGCGGCGGGCGCCGTCACTTCGCCCGAAGCGGCGACAGGTGCAGCTTTGCGCGGACTGAAGCGGTCGAATGCAAACAGTCCGATCGCCAGAACCAGCAGGCCGATAATAATGTAGTCGAGCCGGCGGCTGGTGATGTGCGTGATCGAGGCCGAACGATCGACCTCGCGCTCGCGCTTGAGGCCTTCCGGCGTCAACTCGTAAATCCACGAGAACAGGATCACGAACGGAAAGCCGATCACGCCGATCCAGATGACTACCGGACTTATCCACTCAGGCAAGTGCAGCACCGGCGCCACCGTCGAGGTGACCTGAGTGACGACCCAGCCGAGCGCAAGGTAGGCCGCGCCTGCCTTGAACACGTTGCGGCGCTTGAGTTCTTCGATCAGCGACAAGCGTTGGCCCCCTTCCGGCACGCAGGCCTGCGAGAGTAACAAGTCGAACGGCGCGTGGCCAATCGACTTTCGAGCCTCGTCTGCGACTTCGGAGAGAACTGAGCCAAGGAACGCAAACGCGGCGTGCGTCTTTAGCCCCTCCCCCTCGATGGGGGAGGGGTTGGGGAGAGGGTGGCGCCTGCGCAGCAGGCGCCTTCGGCGCCTCCCCCTCTCCCACAAGGGGAGAGGTTAGAATATCCGAGGTCGAGTTTCTTACGGGCGCGGCACTAGAGCCCGCCCGCCGCCTGCGCCACCGCTCGGAACAAGGCGCGGCCCTTGTTCATCGTCTCCTCCCACTCGGTCGCCGGATCGGAGTCGTAGACGATGCCGCCGCCGGCCTGAACGTGCAGGCGGCCGTCCTGGATCACGGCGGTGCGGATCGCGATCGCGGTGTCGGCGTCGCCCCACCAGCCGATGTAGCCGATCGCGCCAGCGTAGATGTTGCGCTTGTGCGGTTCGAGTTCCTGGATGATTTCGAGCGCGCGGATCTTCGGCGCGCCGGACACGGTGCCGGCCGGGAATGTCGCCTTGAGCACGTCCATGTACGAAAGGCCCTCGCGCAGGTCGCCCTGCACTTCGCTGACGATGTGCATGACGTGCGAGTAGCGTTCGATGACGAAGCTCTCGGTCAGCTTGACGCTGCCGGTCTTGCTGACGCGGCCGACGTCGTTGCGGCCGAGATCGATCAGCATCAGGTGTTCGGCGCGCTCCTTCGGATCGGCGAGCAGCTCGGCTTCGTGCTGCAGGTCTTCTTCGCGCGTCTTGCCGCGCGGCCGCGTACCGGCGATCGGGCGCACGACGACCTTGCCACGCTGCAGACGAGCCAGGATCTCCGGCGACGAACCGACGATCTGCGTGGCGCCGAGGTCGAGGAAATACATGTACGGCGACGGATTGAGCGCGCGCAGCGCGCGATAGACATCGACCGGACGCGCCCGGAACGGCACCGACAGGCGCTGCGACGGCACGACCTGGAAGATGTCGCCTGCTCGGATGTACTCTTTTGCTTTTTCCACAAGCGTGCAATATTCCTCGCGCGTAAAGCTCGACTTGAAGTCGGCCTCCTCGAGCGCTTTTGGATCGAGCACCTCGGGATAGCTCGGCCCCGAGCGGCGCAGGCGGAACGACAGCTCGTCCAGACGGCGGTGCGCGCGGGCATAGGCCTGCGGTTCGGCCGGATCGGCATGCACGATCAGGTACAGGCGGCCCTTGAGATTGTCGAATACGGCAACCTCGTCGCTCAGCATCAGCAGCACATCGGGAATGCCAAGTTCATCCGGACGGTTCCAGTTCGCAAGCTTCTGCTCGACGTAACCGATGCTCTCGAAGCCGAAATAGCCGACCAGGCCGCCGCTGAATTCGGGCAGATGCGACAGCTTCGGCACGCGGTACTCGTTGCGGATGCGCTCGATTTCCCCGAGCGGATCGGCGAGTTCGCGCTGTTCGACGGCGACGCCGAATTCCTCGACGGTCAGGCCGTGCCCGCGCAATTTGTATACTTTGCGGCATGGCAGGCCAATGATCGAGTGGCGCCCCCAGGTCTCGCCGCCCTCGACCGATTCGAGCAGATACGTGTACGGCCCGTCGGCGAGCTTGAGGTATACCGACAGCGGCGTGTCGAGATCCGAGAGCACCTCGCGCACGACCGGTATGCGGTTATGCCCTTGCGCGGCGAGCGTGGCGAATTCGTCCTGGGAGATCATGCGGTGCGTCCAAACGGCTTCGGTCGTGCCCGCGAAGGCA
>DASSGP010000123.1:0-2460 GCA_035693405.1 Rudaea sp.
CTGCCCGCCACCTTCTCCCGATGGGAGAAGGGAAGTGCGCCGGCGCTCAACTGATGTTCCGTTGGTGCGCCACGACGTGCCGTGGGACAATTGCGTGCGGCTCTCCGGCCGAGCGTGATTCCATACCCAGCATGCTGCACAACAAGAAGATCGTCGTCGTCATGCCCGCTTACCGGGCGGAGAAGACGCTCGAGACCTGCTATCGCGCGATTCCGCTCGATGTCGTCGACGAGGTGCTGCTCGTCGATGATGCAAGCGACGACGCGACGCTCGCCGTCGCCGCTCGTTTGGGCATCCACGCTCATCAGCATCCCATCAATCGCGGCTACGGAGGCAACCAGAAGACCTGCTACACGCTCGCGCTGGCCGCCGGCGCCGACATCGTCGTGATGCTGCATCCGGATTATCAGTACGAACCACGCTTGATCACGGCCATGGCGGCGATGGTCGCGTCGGACGTCTACGACGTCGTGCTCGGCTCGCGCATCCTCGGCAACACGGCACTGGCCGGCGGAATGCCGCGCTACAAGTACGTGTTCAACCGCCTGCTGACTTTCACGCAGAACGTGCTCGTCGGATCGAAGCTGTCGGAATTCCACACCGGCTATCGCGCGTTCTCGCGCCACGTGCTGGAAACACTGCCGCTCGCGGCGAACTCCGACGACTTCGTGTTCGACAACCAGATGATCGTGCAGGCGCTGGCATGCGGCATGCGCATCGGCGAGATCTCGTGCCCGACGAAGTATTTCCCCGAGGCCAGCCAGATCAGCTTTCGCCGGTCGGTGCGCTACGGTTTCGGCGTGTTGCGCACAAGCCTTGCCTACCGCCTGTGGCGCTGGAAACTCCTGCGGCCGCGATTCCTGTCGATGCAACCGCAGTGGCGCCTGCAGCCCGGCGCGGCTGCGCAATGACGCCAGCGGCGGATCGGCGCGAGCGCGCGATCTGGCTGGCGCTGCTGGCGCTGGCCTTGCTGGCCGGCGCATTCCTGCGCTGGTACCAGCTCGATACACAGATCCTGCTCGACGATGAGTGGCACGCGATCAACAAGCTGCTGCACGCGGACGCGCAGGACATCGCCACGCATTTCGGTTTCGCCGACTACAGCATTCCCCTGACGCTGTATTTTCGCTTTCTATACCTGCACGGTGGACTGACCGAATGGGGCATGCGCCTGCCGATGCTGCTTGCCGGAATCGGTCTTCTGTTGCTGGCGCCAGTGCTCGTGCGCGCGTTCGTTTCGCGGCCGGTGCGCGTCGTCTGGGTCGGGTTGATGGCGCTGTCGCCGATGATGGTCTACCACTCACGCACGGCGCGGCCGTATGCGATCACGACATTCCTGTGTGTCGTCGCGATCCTGGCGTTCTACCACTGGTGGCGCAGCGGCGAACGGCGCTGGCGCTGGGCAGCGTTGTACATCGTGGCGGCGTTTCTGAGCGGCTACCTGCATCTGATCACGCTGGCGTTCGCGCTCACGCCGTTCGTGTTCTACGGTGTCGTTGCGCTCGCCGATTGCGCGGCGAAGCTGCGGCGCGCGCAGGGTCTGCGCGAATTGCGCGACCTGTTCATACTCGGCGTCGCGACGGCGCTGCCGCTGGCTGCCGCGCTGCTGCCGCCGCTGATGACCGACTGGGTTTCCCTGGCCGCGAAAGCCGGCACCGATTCGGTCACGTTGCACAGTGGATACCGCACCTTGTTGATCTGCTTCGGCATCTCCGATCCGTGGCTGCTGGCGGTCGGCATGGTGTTGTGCGCGGCCGGCGTGCACAGCGCGTGGCGGCGCGATCGCGAGTTCGTTGCATACCTGGGCTTCGTCGTGCTCGTGGCGATCGCGGCGATCGCGGCATCGCACGCAACGTGGTTGCAGCATCCGCTGAACTTCGCGCGTTACATCCAGCCGATGGTGCCGTTCCTGCTGCTGGCAATGGCCGAAGGCATAGTCGCGCTCGTTTCGCGCGTGCCTTCGTCCGCGGCGCAAGGCGCCTTGGCCGGCGCAATTCTCGCCGGAGCCTACCTGGCCGGACCGATTCCCCGATATCTGTACAACCCGAACCAGTTCATGGGCGACCCCTATTTCCAGTTCGACTACGATCCGGCCTGGAACCCGTATCTGACGACGCTGCCGCACGGGCCGATTCCGGATTTCTACCGGCAGCTCGGAAGCCGCCCGCCGCGCAGCGTGACGCTGATCGAAACGCCATGGTCGCTCGAGACCGATTCCGATCCGCAGCCGCTGTACCAGGCCGTCCATCACCAATACATCAAGATCGCGTTGACGACGCCGGAGTGCGGCACGGCCGACTACGGCAACTATCCGGATAGCGCGACCGGCATGCGCCTCGATCACTTCGTGCATCTGTCGGACTTGCTGCGCGGCGACACCGCCGGTGCGGACTACCTCGTCGTGCATCTGCGCTCGTGGCCGAAGCCAGCGAAGCCGCCGCCGCAGTGGCCGGACATGGC
>DASSGP010000124.1:0-5894 GCA_035693405.1 Rudaea sp.
GCCGATCGGGTCGTTGCCGGTATTGACGATGTCGTAGGTGACGATCGACGTGCCCGGGTTGCCGAATGTGTTCGTGTACCACACCGTCGGCACGTCGGAGACGAACATGCCGATACCGCCGCGCAGCTGCGTCTTGTACTCCGCGTCGAAGTCGTAGTTGAACGAAACGCGCGGCTGGAACGTGCCGGTGCTCGGCACCGAATTGTTGGCAAAACCGAAGCCGCCCTTGGCAACCGAGCAAAGTGTCGTGCCGTCGCCATTCTTCGCGCTGAACGCTACGCCCGGCGCCGCGGCGAAGCACGGATTGAAGCGCGGTTCCTCGGGGAACTTCGGCACGTCATAACGCAGGCCATAAGTCAGTGACAACCGATCGGTCGCCTGCCAGGTATCCTGGACGAACAGACCGTATTGCTGCTTCTTGAAGTTTGCCTGCGACTGCTCCAGCGTCAGGCCCGGAGCCGGCTGCTTGAGCACATATTCCTCCCAGACCTGGTTCTGGAAGTTGGTCAGTCCCTGGAACGTGTAGCTGCCGACCGCGGCCTGCTCGAACGCGTCGTAGACCTTGTCTTCGTTGCCGTTGAATCCAGCCTTGACGACGTGGTCGCCCAAGTGCCAGGCGCCGGCGAAATAACCGTAGTACGACTTGATCGCGACCAGATTCACCTGGCTCGAGAATTCCGTGCCCAGCGTTTCGCTCGGCGTAAACGCGGTCGTCGGCACGGTGACCTGCACCGACGGCTGATAGCCGCCGGCGAGCGGACCGCGCGTCTGTCCATAGTCGGCGTATTGCAGGTCGACTTCAGTCGAGAAGACGTCGGTCCAGTCGCTGAACAACTGTCCGAGATAGGTCTTGATGTCGCGGTTCTTGAAGTACCAGTTGCTGTTCGGCGTCACCGATGTCGAACTGCCGGTCGGCACGGGTTGGTCTTCCTTGGTCTGGCTGAAGCGGAAGACGGCACGCTGATTGTCGTTGATGTTCCAGTCGATCTTGGCCAGGTAGCGCTCGTCGGTCAGGTTCGCCAGCGTGCGATCGCCCGGGTTGAGGCCGAAGGCGACGGCCTGCGCGTTGACGGCATTGAAGAACGCTGTATCCAGGCCCTGGACGAGCGTCGTGCTGCCGGTGCCATCGGACGGCGCCGACACCGCGCCAATGCCGACGCGCTCGGCTTTTTCATAGCTGAAGAAGAAGAACAGCGTGTCCTTGATGATCGGGCCGTGGACATTGAAGCCGGCCGTCCATTCCCGATCCCAGCCGGTATAGGGCTGCTCGGTATCGCTGCCGATCGGCGCGATCTTGCCCATGAAGTTGTCGTTGTTCGAGCGGTACTTGTAGTAGAACTCGCCGTGGAACTCATTGGTGCCGCTCTTGCTCACCGCATTGACGTTTGCGCCGACGCAGCCGCGCGTGGAGCTGTCGAAGTTGGTCGTCGACAACTGGTACGAATCGATCGCCTCGGTCGAGATCGGCGAACCGACGCTCGCCAGGCCATTCGACTCCAGTCCGAACGGATCGCCGGCATTGACCTGGTCGACCGTGATGCAGTTGTAGCGGAAGTTCTTGCCGTTCGCGGAAATTGCCTGCGCGTCACGGTCGGTGACCGAAATGCGCGGATCCATGCGCGCGATGCTCTGGAACGAGTTGTCGCCGTTTGGCGCCGCCTGCAGCTGAGCCGGCGTGATATTCGTGCTCAGGCCCTTGTTGTCCGAATTGAACACGGCGAGCACGGCGGAGTTCGCCGTCACCGAAATGCCTTCGAGTTCCTTGGCCGGGGCGACCGCAACCAGGTTCACGGTGGAATTCTCGGCCAGGTTGAGGAACACGTTGTCGGCTTCTGCCTTCGTGCCGCCGCCCTCGGCATCGACATGATATGGGCCGCCGACACGAAGACCCTGCGCCTGATAGCGGCCGCTCGAGTCGGTCGTAGCCGTCGAGGTCGTGCCCGACGGCACGTGCACGATATGCACCTTGGCGCCCGCCACCGGGTTACCCTTGTCATCGAGCACGCGCCCCGTCATGCCGGAGGTGGTGTCCTGGGCGTACGCGCCAGAAACGGCAAACAGCGAGGCAAACAGCAGTGGCAGCAGCTTTCGGTTCAATCGTGTCTTGGTCATGGTTCGCCTATCGTCTGGCCAGTTGAAATGAACACCGGTAAAAAAGCGGAAGTGACGTTGCACCGCAGCTGCGGCAACGCTTGAATACGCTCGAAACCAGATTTCCCTCGATGCGACCGCAATCTGTCCCGCGGAAGCGCAGTGCAAATTATTAACGGTAGCTTAAGGAGACTTTAAGACAATTTTCTGACAAGCGCCAGTTCCAAGTGCGCGTTTTTACGTTGTGGGCGGAGATGTTTGATCGGCGTCACGTTCAGGTACGAGCGCGGACCCTGCAGACCCAGTTGGGGCACAAAGTTTCTCGCGCAGCCGGAAGTTGCGCGCCGAGTCGCCAGGTTGCTGGCCGGCCTAGCTTTTACCGATGTACAGGACGATGCCGTCGAGAAACATCTGCACCGACAGCGCGACGAGCAGCATGCCCATGAGGCGTTCGAGCGCGGTCAGCACGCTGTTGCCGAGTATGCGGAACAGGACCGTCGAAGACAGCAGGATCAGCGCCGTGGCCAACCATGCGGCGAACAGGGCCATGCTCCAGTCGGCCGTGCGTCCCGGCTCCGAGTTCGTCATGAGCATGAGTGCCGCCATCGCTGACGGACCGGCTACTCCAGGTATCGCCATCGGCACGATGAAGGGTTCCACGCCCGCGGCCGAATCTCCGAACATATTGCCGTCGCGTGGGGGAAAGATCATCTTCACGCCGATCAGGAACAGCACGATGCCGCCGGCGATGCTGACCGATTCCTGGCGCAACTGCAGCGCGCCGAGGACGTAGCGGCCGCCGAACAGGAACGCGAACAGCACGACCAGCGCAATGATCAGTTCGCGCACGAGCACGCGCCGCCGGCGTTCCGGCGCGACCTGGCGCAACTGGCCCAGGAACAGCGGAATATTCCCGAGCGGATCCATGATCAGGAACAGCAGGATGCCGGCCGAAAGTGTCGTCAGGGAGTTGTCCACGTTGCCCCTCGCAGAAAATCCACCAGTATACTTTTACAGAACGCGGCGACGCGCTACGGATTCTCCGCAGGCGCGCGCTGCAGCCCTCTCAGCCCTCAGCCCTCAGCCCTTCTCTCAAATCCAGCACCTTGCCCCGCGCCGCGACCCCATCGGCGCCCAGCAAGTAGATCAACGCATCCGCCATGCTGTCGGGCGCCGGCAGCTGCATCGAGTTCTCGCCGAAGTAGGCAGTCCGTCGCAAGGCCGTGCGCAACGGCGGAGGCAGCAGCGCGTGAACACGCAGCGCACCGGTTTCCCATTCCTGATGCAGGATCGAAACCATGCCCGCAAGCGCATGCTTGGCCACGCCGTAGGCTCCCCAGTTTGCCCTGCCGACGCGATCGAGATCATCGAACACGAACACGACACTGGCATCGGTTGCCTTCTGCAGCAACGGCAGGCACGCCTGCAGCAGCAGGAAAGGTGCGCTCAGGTTGACATGCAACGTGCGCAGCCAGTCAAGCGGCTCGATCAGCGCCGCGGGCTGCAAGCCGGAGAAGTGCGCAGCGCAGTTGACGATGCCGTCGAGCCGTCCGAAATCGCGCTCTATCGCCGCGGCCATGTCTTCGTAGTCGCGCGGCGTCGCACCTTCGAGATCGAGCGGGTAGATTGCCGGTTCCGCACCGAATGCAGCCGCTTCGTCGTGAAGTTTTTCCAATGGGCGCGTCTTGCGTCCGAGCAGGATCGGCGTGCCGCCAGCACGGGCGACCGCGAGCGCGGCAGCCTTGCCCAAGCCGCCGGCGGCACCGGTGACCAGCACGACGCGGCCCTTGAGCGCGTCGGGCGCTACCGACCAGCCGGCCGGAAGGCGCGCATGCGTGCTGTCCCGCACTGTCGCGATCAGGACCTGCTCGCCTCTTTGACCATCTGCGCGAGTTCGCCGCTTTCCTGCAGTTCGAGCAGGATGTCGCAACCGCCGATCAGCTCGCCATTGATGAAAAGCTGCGGGAAAGTCGGCCAATTCGAATAGCGCGGCAGGTTGGCGCGGACCTCCGGATCTTCCAGCACGTTGACCGAGGCGAATTGCGCACCAACGGTCTTCAGCGCCTGGGCCGCGCGACTGGAAAATCCGCACATCGGGAACTGCGGCGTTCCCTTCATGTACAACACGACAGGATTGTCGGAAACGGTCTTGCGAATGCGATCTAGAACGTCCATGGAACCTTTCCAAAATGAATTGGCGCTGACGCGCGATGGCGCATTGTACCAGCGTGCCCACGCCGGCGGCCTTCACGATCGCGTTCGCGTCTATAATTGCGCCCTCCCCGTCGACAGCAAGGAGTCTGGCATGGCGATCGAACTACCCCCCCTTCCGTACGCGCGCGACGCCCTGGCGCCGCACATTTCTGCCGAAACGCTCGACTATCACTACGGCAAGCACCATCAGACCTATGTGACCAATCTCAACAACCTCATCAAGGGCACCGAGTTCGAGAATCTCGACCTCGTGGCGATCGTCAAGAAATCGCAGGGCGGCATGTTCAACAACGCCGCGCAGATCTGGAATCACACGTTCTACTGGAACAGTCTGTCGCCGAAAGGCGGCGGCGAACCATCCGGCAAGCTGGCCGACGCGATCAAGAAGAGCTTCGGCGGCTTCGCGCAGTTCAAGGAGGATTTCAGCAAGACCGCCGTCGGCACCTTCGGTTCGGGCTGGGCCTGGCTGGTGCAGCGCGCAGACGGAAGCCTCGGCCTCGTCAGCACCAGCAACGCCGCCACCCCGATCACCGGCGCCGATCGCCCGCTGCTCACGTGCGATGTCTGGGAGCACGCCTACTACATCGACTACCGCAACGCGCGGCCGAAATACGTCGAGGCGTTCTGGAATCTCGCCAACTGGGAGTTTGCTGCGTCGCAGATGGCGTGAGGTTTCGCCTTCGGGCAAATTGGAAGGCCGCCTGAGGGCGGCCTTTTTCTTGTGTGCGTACCGTGTTCGCACTCGGCTGCGGGAGCCTAGCTTCCAAATTCTTTTGACGTCATTCCCGCAAAAGCGGGAATCCATTTTTGATCTTCTGGTCTTTCTCTGAAGTGCAGAGCTTCCACTCGCCTACGGCGAGCGGGTCACTTTCTTTGCTTGTGCAAAGAAAGTAACCAAAGAAACACACCCCCGGTGTCGCGGTCTCCGGGCATCCTGGCCTCCGACTGCGCGAGGCTGCTCCGGGGGTTCGTTGAGCGCACATCCATGTGCGCACAACGAACTGGCGCGCATCGTGCGCGCCACCCTACGGGCCTTTCCTCCGCAGCCTCGCCGCGCCACAGGGGGCCCCGTTTGGGCGGCATCCTGCCGCAGAAGCAAAGGCTCTCCTCGATTTTTTCTAAACACGAACGATTTCAGTCACCGCGTCGTTGCGATCGTCCGCTCTTGCGCAAACCTGCTGTAAGAACAAGAAGTGCAAGCGATTGCTTCTGCGGCAGGATGCCGCCCAAATGGGGCCCCTGTGGCGCGGCGAGCGGGCGGAGGAAAGGCCCGAAGGGGCGCGCGCAGGATGCGCGCGAGGGCGCTGCGCGCACACGGATGTGCGCTCAGCGACCCCCGGAACCCGCTCGCGAACCTGGAGGGCAGGATGCCCGGAAGGCGCGCTACTTGGGGTGTGCTTTCTTTTGGTGACTTTTCTTTGCACAAGCACTGCGCCGCAGGAGCGGCGCGAACAGCGTAGCTGGCCGCGGAGCGGCGAAGGGCAGGATGCCCGGAGTAAAGAAAAGTTACCCGCTCGCCCGCAGGGCGAGTGGAAGCTTTGCACTTCAAAAGGGACCGCAAAAGATAGAGCTGGATTCCCGCTTGCGCG
>DASSGP010000125.1:0-5292 GCA_035693405.1 Rudaea sp.
GTTGGCCAGGCGCTGATCGAAATGGATGCGCGCGCCAGCCGCTTCGGCGGCGTCGAGCAGCGTCATGTTCAGTGTGCCGCGATTGACCGACCAGATGACTTCGGAGTCGTCGCGGCCGTAGCGCAGCAGTTCGGTATGGCCGTCCAGGTGATGGACCATGCGCCCGCGCATCATGACCGCGATCGGCTGCATGCGCTGCTGCAATCCGGCAACGCGCAGTCCATGCCAGCCGCGCTCGGCGAGTGCGAGATTGATCGAGCGGCCGCCGAGGAATCCCGCCTTGCGCGGATCGGGCCGGCGCTCGAACACTTCGACCGGGAATCCGCGCTGCGCAAGCAGCGTGGCGAGCAGGGCGCCGACAAGGCCGGCGCCGATCAAGGTAATCTTGTCGCGATTCATCGGCGAAGTATGCCGGATTTGCGCTGCGGAGCGCCCCGTTCGCACGCTGTTCGTTTGACTGCAGAGGCCTCGCGCAAGCACGATAGCGCTGACCGCTGTGCACGCCGCACATCGCGCTCGCTCGCTGCCAGACAGGGTGATTGCAATGAAGGTTCTTCGCTGGACGGTCGTGCTCGGCGTCGCTGGATTTCTGTCCGGCTTCATGGGGCCGATGATCCTTGCACCCGATGCAAACCAGGGCCCGCTGCTGGGGATACTTATCACTGGGCCTACGGGCGCACTGCTCGGCAGCGTGCTCGGCGTGGCGGCCGCCCTGGCGAGGCTGTCGCCGCGAAGCGAAGCGCGCGCGTTGGCCGCGACGGCGGCGATTGTCGTTCTGGTCACGCTGTATTTTTGCGTGCCGTCGCCGCGCTTGCGCGCCGCCATCATCGATGGCGAGGTATCTTCCTGCGTCTCTGCCGGTTCACTGCGCGACGCAACCGTCGATCGCCTCAACCGGCTCGCCGCGGCGAGACCGGTTCCAGAGCAAGTTGCATGGGCGGAAAAGTTCGACCAGGAACTCGCCGCGAAACCCGGCGTTGTGCTCGATGTGCATGTCTATCGCGGCGCTCAGCTGTATGAAAAGCAGGCCCGCTGGAGCCGTGGAACCTTGGTCGCGCGGCCGTGGCGCGACGATGAGAATGACGAACGCTATTTTGCCAGCGATCCCGGAGCGGAGTGCTCGGACTATCGGCTCGGCTCGCGATCGACGTTCGTCGTGACCGGCAACCTCGGCATTTGGCGTCCGTATGGAATTGCCGAATTGCTCGACCTGCAGTCGGCCGCGCCTCTGCCGGCCGAATATGCGAGTCTTCTCGGCTCCGGCGAGCATGCTCGCTGAATGAGATTGCGACAACGACTCGGCGCGAGCCGCGCCGATACAGGCGCGGTGCGTAACGGCGGTTCAGTCGGAAAACCGCACGCGCACCGCGTACGGTTTTCCTCGCCGTCATGCACCCGCCGGGGCGATCAGTGCCGTAGCTTCACGGTCCTGGGGGCGGCAGCAGATCGGTGTCGATGTAGCGCACGCGCGGGTTGGTCCACAGATACATGTCGGGCTCGAAGTTCGTCATCGTCCCGCCGTCGCAATCGACATCGGCGGACAGGACCAGCGCTAGCAACGCGTCGGGCGGTTGCGTTGACGGATCTGCAGTCGGATCCAGCGCCGGGGGAAGATTCGAGTCGAGTTCGACCGAATTTGCCAGATGCAACTGGCCGCCGCCGTTGACCGTCGCGTTACCCAGACAGATCACGCCGGCCGAGGGCAGTGGCTCGGGCTGGTATGTCAGAGTCCACTGCGTGCCGGCGGCGAGCTGATGCGCATTGAGTACGTAGTCGAATGTCGAGCCGTACCAGAAATACATCATCGTCGCCGAGGAAGGCGAGGCGACCGGATCGCCGGTTACCGGGTCGAACTTGCCGAAGTTGGTATGGGCGACGTGCGACGCGCCCGACTGGCCTTCCGGTCCCTGCAGATCGATACCGCCGGTGCTGTCGCTGGCGTCGCAGGTGCCCTGCGGCCCCTTGACCTTGGTGCCGCCGCTGTTGCCGGGCGGTGTAGCAGGCGGTCCATGGTTGTGGTCACCCATGTTGCCATTGCCGCCGCCATTGCCCGATTTGTCCATCGGGGCGCCATCGCCATCGTCATGGTGGCCCGGTCCCGCGTAGGTCGGGGCGGATATGGAAAGCAACCCTGCGGCAACAATCAGGCCGCAACGACGCAGGTTCGCGTGCATGGGGAGACTCCTTGGTTATGAAGGCCCGCCGGAATCCCCACCCTCCGTGGAATATACAAACGCATCCATGAACATGGTGTGAGTTTCGTCACAGGTTTTGATCGAAAAAAAGCGGCAGGGATTTCTCCCTGCCGCTGGTGCTACTTCATTGAAGTCTCAATGCTTGGTGGCTGTCGGCACGTTCACCTTGTCGATGCCGTGCATGATGCCATTGCTCGTCGTGATGTCGGCGGCGATGACATGGGCCCCGCCGATGCTGATCTTGCCATCGGCGAGTTTGACCGCCTGGGATTGACCGTTGATCATCTTGGCCGTCTCCCACTTGCCGATGTCCGCCGTCAGCTTGCTGCCCTTGAGGACGTGGTAGTTGACGAGCGAGACGAGTTCGTCCCTGTTCTCCGGCTTGAACAGGTTCTCGAGCTGCGCTGCAGGCAGCTTGTCGAATGCAGCGTCCGTTGGAGCGAATACCGTGAACGGGCCGGGGCCACGGAACTGAGCGCCCAGATTGGCTTTCTCGATCGCCTTGCCGAAGATGACGTACTTGCCTTCCGCGGCAGCCGTGTCGAGCAGGTTCTTCGCGGGGGAAATGCCAGGAGCATTATTGACGTTATTCATGATTGATAGCCTTTAAAAGAGGATTCGCAGCTCCTCGAATCAGAGCTTGGCGAATCAGAGTGGCCGAAGCCATGACTTCTGCGCTTCGCAGAAGTGCGAGACTCAGCGCGGCAAGGGGAGGAGGTAGTGCGGCGCGGCTGAGCAGCCGTTACGACGTAGCGTCGTAGTGCACAGGCAAGACTACGCGTGATGCTGTTAGTTCACTGTAACGCAGTCCATATTCGCTGCGTGCCAGGCGGCGCAGGTTCAGGAAGTATCGAGTGCGTTTTGCGCGAGTGTTCGGTTGTCAGTCGGATAGGGCGCGTTCAATCCGCCTTCCAATCAGCAATGTTTGGCGAAAATGCATCTGAGTCGGTATCGTCGACCGGTAGCCGCTTCCGACTTGCGGTCAATCAACGGGGGAACTAACGCATGGCTGCCGGATCGGCGCATCTCGCATCACGACAGCGAATGCTCTCGCTCGACGTGCTGCGCGGCGTCACGGTAGCGTTCATGATCATGGTCAACAATGAGGGCGACGGCGATCACGCCTGGTCGTTCATGCGCCATGCCGACTGGAATGGCATGACTCCGACCGATCTGGTATTTCCGACTTTCCTGTTCGTGGTCGGCGCATCGATCGTGTTCTCTTTCGCGGCGCGGCTCGAACAAGGCGCTACGCGCTCGGAACTGGCTTGGCGCTCGTTGCGCCGGGCGGGCGTCCTGTTCGCGTTCGGACTCATCGTCAATTCTTTCCCGCTGTTCCATCTCGAGTCGCTGCGCGTGTACGGCGTGCTCCAGCGCATCGCGATCTGCTACCTGGCCGCCGCGCTCCTGCACCTTTGGTGCAGCGATGCGCGCAGCAAGGTCGTCACTGCCGCGCTCGCGCTGCTCGGGTATTGGGCGCTGCTGCGCTGGGTGCCGGTACCCGGATACGGAGTGCCGGGACGCGAGATCGCATTGCTCGATCCTGACGGGAATCTCGTCGCATGGATCGATCGACAAATATTTTCCGCCAGCCATCTCTACGAAAAGGTACGCGATCCCGAAGGTCTGCTGAGCAATCTGCCGGCGCTTGCCAGCGTACAGCTCGGCATGCTCGCGGGGATGTGGCTGCAAACCCGGCGTCCGCTCGAACAGAAGGCTGCAGGACTCGTCGCAGCCGCCGTGGCGCTGTTGCTGATGGGCTATGCCTGGGGTCTGTGGTTTCCGCTGAACAAGAAGCTCTGGACGAGTTCTTACGTGCTGGCCGCTGCCGGCTGGTCGACCCTGGCGCTGGCGGTGTGCTTCTGGATCGTCGATGCAAGAGGCTGGCGCAAGGCGTGGACCTGGGTTCCGTTGGTGTTCGGCTCGAACGCGATCATTGCCTACATGTTTTCCGAATTGCTCGCGAGTACGTTGTGGAGCATTCAATGGTCCGACGGGAGCAACCAGACCGACCTGCAGAAGTATGCGTTCCAGCACTTCTTCATGCCGCTCGGCGATATCGGCCTGGCGGCGTTCGCCTATTCGATCGCCTTCACCGCGATCTGCTTTGTTCCGGTGTGGGTGCTGTATAGCAGGAAGATATTCGTGAAAGTGTAGGGTGGGCCTTGGCCCGCCGTTTGAGGGCTGAGGGCCGAAGATCAAGAGCGCGCGCGCTGTGCTTTTCGTCTCTCAGCCCTCAGCCCTCGCAGCTTCAAAGAGCGGTGGGCCGAGGCCCACCCTACGCGGCCCAGTCGCGTACGGCTTCAACGAAGTGCAGGCAATCGACATAGCGGTTGTACAGCGGCGTCGGCGCGGCGCGGATCACGTCGGGTTCGCGCCAGTCGACGACGATGCCGTTCGCGGTCAGGTGCGCAAACAGGCTGCGGCCGGCGTCGCGCGGGCCCTGTACGCGCAGCGACAGCTGGCAGCCGCGGCGTTCCGGCTCGCGTGGAGTGAGAATTTCCAGAACGCCGGAAAGTTGCTTTTGTATCAAATGTTCGAAATAGCCGGTCAGTGCGATGGACTTTTCACGCAGCTTGGCGATTCCCGCGCGGTGGAAGATTTCCAGCGACACGCGCAGCGGCGCCAGCGCCAGGATCGGCGGGTTCGACAGCTGCCAGCCGTCCGCGCCCGGCGTCGGTGTGAAGTCCGGTCCCATCCTGAAACGCGTGGCCTGGTCGTGGCCCCACCAGCCTGCGAAACGCGGCAATGTCGCAGCGGCGTGGCGTTCGTGCACGAAGCATCCGGCGACGGCGCCGGGGCCGGAGTTCAGGTATTTGTAGCTGCACCACACGGCGAAATCAGCGCCGCTGTCGTGCAGGTTTACCGGGACGTTGCCGACGGCGTGGGCGAGATCGAAGCCGACGACGCAGCCCCTGCGCCGCGCAAGTTCGGCGATGCGCTTCAGATCGAAAAACTGGCCGGTGAGGTACTGCACGCCCGAGAGCATCACGAGCGCAGTGCGCGATCCGTGCTGATCGAGTGCACGCTCGATTGCCGCCGCGGAAATCGTCCCGTTCGGTTCGTCGCCTTCGAGTTCGATCAGCGCGCTGGCCGG
>DASSGP010000126.1:0-2178 GCA_035693405.1 Rudaea sp.
AAGCGGATCGCGCGATGCACGAGCAGGTCCGGATAGCGCCGGATCGGCGAGGTGAAGTGCGCGTAGGCATCGAGAGCGAGGCCGAAATGGCCGGAATTCTTCGGGCTGTACACGGCCAGCGACTGCGAACGCAGCAGCACCGATTCGATCAGGTGCGAGTCGACGCGCTTGCGCACCTTTTTCAGCAATGTGGAAAAATCATGCGGCGTCACCTCGCCGGCCGGCGGCAGCTTCAGGCCGAACTCGCGCAGGAATTCGAGCAGATCCTCGTACTTCGAGGCCGGCGGCGGCGCGTGGTCGCGATACAGAGCCGGCACCTGGCGCTGATCGAGAAATTTCGCTGCCTGGACGTTCGCGGCAATCATGCACTCCTCGATCAGCTTGTGCGCATCGTTGCGCGGCTCGGCGCCGAGCTGCACGACATCGCCGGACGGCGCCAGGCGAAACTTCACCTCGCGGCTGTCGAAATCGATTGCGCCACGGCGCTGGCGCGCCTTGGCCAGGATGTGATACAGCTGGTGCAAACGCTCCAGCTGCGGCATGACGTCGGAAAGCTCGGCGCGCGCGTCGGCGTTCTTCTCGCCCAGCGCCTGCCATACGCGCGTGTAGGTCAGGCGCGCATGCGAACGCATGATCGCCGGATAGAACTTCGAATTCGACACGTCGCCGTCATGGCCGACCTGCATGTCGCAGACCATGCACAGGCGCTCGACCTTCGGATTCAGCGAGCAAATTCCGTTCGACAGCGTCTCCGGCAGCATCGGCACCACGAACCCCGGGAAGTACACCGACGTCGAACGCTTCTGCGCCTCGTCGTCGAGCGCGCTGCCGGGCTGCACGTAGTGCGAAACATCGGCGATCGCGACGATCAGGCGGAAACCATCCGCGGACGGCTCGGCATAAACCGCGTCATCGAAATCGCGCGCATCCTCGCCGTCGATCGTGACCAGCGGCAATTTGCGCAGATCCACCCGCCCCGCCGCCTCGTCGCGCGTCACCTGCGGTTCGACCTGCGCGGCTTCGGCCAGCACCTCGGGCGCCCACTCGCGTGGCAGCCCGTAACTCGCGATCGCCATCTCGACGATCAGTGAAGGCGTCAGGCGCTCGCCGAGCACGCTGACGACCTCGCCGATCGGACCGCGCTGGGCGGTCGGCGGCTGCGTGATCTCGGCAACGACGATCTGGCCGGAATGCGCGCCCTTGTCCTTGCCGGGCGGAATCAGGATGTCCTGATGCAGGCGGCGATCGTCCGGCGCGACGAGCACGACGCCGTTCTCGATGACGACGCGGCCGACCAGACGCGAGGCGCGCCGTTCGAGCACCTCGACGATCGCACCCTGCTTGCGTCCGCGCTTGTCGACGCCGACGATGCTGAGCAGCACGCGGTCGCCGTGCAGGACCTTGCGCATCTCGGCCGGTGAAATGTATACATCGTCGCCGCCGGCATCGGGACGCAGGAAGCCGAAGCCCTCGGCGTTGGCGATGATTGCTCCGGGAATCAGATCGAGCTTCTGCGCCACGCCGTAGCCGCCGCGGCGGTTCTGCAGCAGCTGGCCGTCGCGCAGCATCGCGGCGAGGCGCTTGGTCAGCGCTTCGAAATCGCGCGGCGACGTCAGGTTCAGTTCCTGCGCCAGCGTTTCCGCGGTCAGCAGTTGCGCGCGTTCGCCGAGATGGCCGAGGATCGTCTCGCGGCTGGCAATCGGATATTCATAACGCTGTTTCTCGCGTTCATCCTGCGGGTTCGCCTGCGGCCGATCGCGTGAAGCCGGTTTGCCGACCGGCGTGTGCGGTTTGCCGGCGTGGGCCGAAGGCGCCGTGCCGCGATGGCCGCGCGACCCGCGCTCCGCACTGGTTTTGGCCGCGCCCTTCGCCCCACGAGACTGCACTTGCGCAACTTCAGGAAGCCAGCCCGGCAACTTGGATTTCGGCTTGCCGCGTCCGGCGGCGGGTTTGCGGGGTTTGGTCACAGGAATTCCTTGCAATTCAGTCGTGCAGGGTCGCCGAGCGAGCCTGCGATTGCAAGTTCGGCGTTGACAGGCCGGACACTGCCGGTTATCGTTCGCGGCCCTGCGCACCAGCGCAGATTCCCACCTGCCCAGGTGGCGGAATTGGTAGACGCACTAGTTTCAGGTACTAGCGGGTAAAACCGTGGAGGTTCGAGTCCTCTCCTGGGCACCA
>DASSGP010000127.1:0-2131 GCA_035693405.1 Rudaea sp.
ATTTCTGCCAGATCTTCCATCGACTCGCGAACCTTGGGGCGGCCGGCACACGGTGAAACGATCAGGCGCGATTGCTCGTCGAGCGATTCGCGCGCAACCGCTACAATATCACCGTTGCTCGACCCGAATCCCAGCATGAACGCCCTAGCCGCCCACTCCATCGACGCCAACAAGCTGGCCAAGCGCCTGCGCCGCCAGGTCGGCCAGGCGATTGCCGACTACAACATGATCGAGGACGGCGATCGGATCATGGTCTGCCTTTCCGGCGGCAAGGACTCGTACACGCTGCTCGACATCCTGCGCCAGCTGCAGGCCAAGGCGCCGGTGCGCTTCGAATTGGTCGCGGTGCACCTCGACCAGAAGCAACCGGACTACGACGCGACGCTACTGCCCGGCTATCTGCGCTCGATCGGCATGCCGTTCCAGATCATCGAGCAGGACACCTACAGCGTGGTCAAGCGCGTGGTGCCGGAAGGCAAGACGATGTGCGGCCTGTGCTCGCGCCTGCGCCGTGGCGCGTTGTACGCGCACGCGGAACGCGGCGGCTTCACCCGGCTCGCCCTCGGCCATCATCGCGACGACATCGTCGAGACATTGTTTCTCAACATGTTCCATCATTCGACGCTGAAGGCGATGCCGCCGAAGCTGCAGTCCGACGACGGCAAGCATGTCGTGATCCGCCCGCTCGCGTACTGCAGGGAAAGCGATATCGCTGAATATGCAGCGCTGCGCGCATTCCCGATCATGCCGTGCAACCTGTGCGGCTCGCAGGAAACGCTGCAACGCAAGGCAGTCAAGCAGATGTTGCAGGACTGGGAGCGCCGGTTTCCCGGTCGTATCGAAAACGTGTTTCGCGCGCTCACGGCGGTCGCGCCGTCGCAGCTGGCCGATCGCGACTTGTTCGACTTCATCGCGCTGGGAAGCCGCGCGACTGACGCTGCGCCAACGCCCGCCGATTGGCTGCTCGGTCCGAGCACGCAATCCGCCGGCGATACGTCGCACTGAGTGCGACCGCGTCCTGCTTCAATCCCCACCCGGCAGCCGCCGGTTCTTTTTTCGTCCTCGAGGCTTGTCGCTGCTTATGTGGTTTCGCAACCTGACCCTGTTTCGTTTCTCCAAATCGTCCGCCAAGATGCTCAAGTCGCTTGAAGCCAGGCTCGACAACCACCGCCTTCGACCCTGTGGTCCGATCGAGTTGGCTACCCAGGGGTTTATCTCCCCTTATGGGCGCGACGAAGAGACCATGCTGCATGAAGTCGGGCATTTTCGGCTGCTGACTGCGGCACGAGAGGACAAATTGCTGCCAAGTTCGGTCATAAACGAAGAATTGCGCGCACGTTTGCAGAAGATCGCCGAAAAAGAAGGCCGACCTGTGCGCTCGAAGGAACGCAAGCGGCTCAAGGACGAGGTTCTGACCGACCTGCTGCCACGCGCCTTCACCCGACTCTCGAAGCTAAATGCTTATCTGGACACGGAAAATGGCTGGATGGCCATCGACACGGCGAGCCGCAAGGCGGCGGAAGGCAGTGTCAGCCTGTTGCGCGAGGCTCTGGGCAGCTTTCCCGCGGCACCGCTGGCAGCCGAAGAATCGCCAAAAGCCCTGATGACGGATTGGCTGGCACGTGGCAAGCTGCCGGCTGGACTGGCACTGAGCGACGAATGCGAATTGCGCGATTCGGCAGAGGCCGGCGCCATCATCCGCTGCCGTCGGCAGGACCTTGAAACCGACGAGATTCGCGAGCATCTAAAGTCAGGCAAGCAGGTCTCGCAGCTGGGTCTGGTGTTCAACGAACGCTTGAGCTTCACGCTGGACGAAGAGCTCGCGGTGCGCAAGTTGCGCTTCCTCGATCTGGTCCAGAACGAGCTCGGCGACGTCGACCGCGAGTCGGCCGCTGCCGAGCTGGATGCATGTTTTGCGTTGATGACCCTCGAGCTGGATCAGCTGTTCCAGCGACTGGAAGAATGGTTCGGTTTACCCCGGCCGATGGATCGCGGTTGATCCACGCGGCGGGCGCCGGAAACACATACACATGGCGACGTCGGATACCAACAACTACCTGGAACTCGAAACCGAAACCGGCGACACGATCAAGGTGTGGCGGCGCGCCCATCCGCGCGCGCGGCGCCTGCG
>DASSGP010000128.1:0-5637 GCA_035693405.1 Rudaea sp.
GTAAACACGGCCGGATCGTAGAATCCCTTGCTGCAGGCCATGAAGCGGCCATCGCTGTGGTCGCGATGATTGCTCGGCCGCGCATCGGAGTACAACTCGCGCGACAGGATTTCGAAGCAGGTGACGTCGGCGCGCGGCTCGACATTGATGATCTCGCCGCCCCAGCGGACCTGCTGGGCCCCGGCATTCTGGCTGACGGCTTCCTGCGGCGTGATCTTGACGAAGTGGTCGCCTGCGATCGGTGCCGGAACAGTGGCGCAGCCGCCGACAACGACGGCAATTGTGATGGCGAGTAAGGTATTGCGCATGGCGAAATCTCCGGGATCTTCTTGTTGTCAGGACGATGTCGGGGTCTTGTTCGTTGCAAGTCTAGCGCGTCGCGGTCTGCCCAAGAACGTTAACTTTTGCAAACACCCGCGGCAGGCGAAGGTTGCGCACCGCAGCGACGAATTCACGCACCGCCGACGATGGTGCCAACGCATGAGCGTAGCGCAGGCTGACATAGCGTTCGAGCAATTGCTGCACGGGCACCGGGCTCTCGGCGATCGCGCCAAGCCGGCGCGCATAGGTTCGCGGGCCTTCATGTGCCGCGCGCGCCGCGCCACTGCGCGCGAGCTTGCGGCACAGCCGCGCATATGCCGCATCCAGCGCATCGCCGGCCTCGCGTGGCCGGCGCAGGACCCACCATGAATACAGCGCCAGCAGGACCGTGCTCGTGCCGATCAGGACGCCGATCAGATCGTAGTACTCGGCCTTGGCGATACCGAACGGCGTCAGCAGGCTTTGCTGGCGCAGCTCGTTGAACTGGACGACAAGGCTGTTCCAGCCGCGGTTGACCAGATCGAACTGGTTGCGCAGCCCAACCAGCCAGTCGGAGTGGTACCACTGCGCGCCGGCACCGGCGGCCGCCTGCGCGCCGAGTTGGACCCGTTCAGGACTGACGGCGCCGGTCGGATCGACTCGCACCCAGCCGCGCCCGTTCAGCCACACCTCCGACCAGGCGTGGGCATCGGACTGGCGCACGACGAGGTAGTTGCCAAGCGTGTTGAAGTAGCCGCCCTGATAGCCGGTCACGACGCGTGCCGGAATTCCCGCCGCGCGCATCAGGAATGTGTAGGCCGAGGCGAAATGCTGACAGAAGCCGCGATGCGTTTCGAACAGGAAATCGTCGACCGAATCACGCCCGAGGTCGGGCGGCGCGAGAGTATAGAAGAAGTCTTTCCGGAACAGGTCCAGCGGTGCGCGCGCGATCGCCTCGTCGTCGCCAAGGTCCCGCCGCCACTGCGACGCGAGCGCGCGAGTCCGCGGATCGAAGCCCGGCGGCAGCATCAGGTTGCGTTCGCGTTCGCGCGCGCTGATTTGGGCATCGAGTCGATAGCGCAGCGCTGATCGCCCGCGATAGCGCAGAAGCTGGTCGACCGGTTTGTCCGAGACCAGGCTCATGTCGGCGCCGCGCACGGCGTTGTCTGGCGCAGCCAGCGGCACATCGAGCGCCAGCAGCCAACGGCGGTCCGACGGTTCCAGAGTGATTTCGTAGTCGACGACGTCGCCGATAGACTCGACGGCGTCGCTCCTGCGCGCGTCGGCGAGGAAGCGCGAGCGAGTCCACACTTTGCCGTCGAATCGTGTCAGCACCGGTCCACGCCAGTAGCGCTGCGCGCGTTGGGGCACGGGTCCGTCGAAGCTGACCCGGAACGCTGCGCTGTCGTCGACGAGCAGCTCCTGCAGCGAGGACGGATCCATCTCGTCGCCAAGGCCGGTGCGCGAGCTGTTGTCGTCGGTCGGCGCCCCCCAAAGAGGCGATCCGAGTCGAGGCAGGAATACGAACACGCACAGGCACAGCGGAACCGCGGCGAACAACGCGAGCGCGCCGGTGCGCAAGCCGTCGCTGACGTGCTTTCTCCAGTTCGGTTTGGCCTCCGATTCCGGGCGCGGTTCCAGTTCGTACAACGCGGCAAGGAGCAGGCTCAACGCGGCACACAGCATCAAGGTGAAGATCAGTTCGCTGTTGAACAGCAGCGCGCTCATCAGCACGAAGCTTGAAAATGCGATTGCGGCGCGCGCGTCGCGGCGGGTTTCGGTCTCGACCAGCTTCAGCGCCAGCATGGCGCAGGCGAGCGCCGTGCCGGGCTCGCGACCGAATACATTGCCGTAATTTGCGATCACCAGGACCGGGATCAGGACTACGAGGGGAAGCTTGATCAGCGCAGGAATTTTCGCGCCGCCGCGCAGGCGTTGCACGATGCGCCAAGCAAGCAGCACCACGATCAGCAGCGCGAACATTTTCGGCATGCGCGGCAGGTGCGGCAGCACAGCCACGACCACGCTGGCCGCGGTAAGGGCGAACTGCGGCGCGGTCAGTGCCGGTGAACTCCTGCTCATGTCGTTGCTCCCGGCAGCAGCGCGAGGGCTCGCAGGCAGGCATGGCGATGATCCGGACCAAGACCCGGGCCTACGGTCTGATCCGGCAGGCGCAGGACGTAACGCAGTTGCGCGGCTTCAGCTGCATGGACCCAGGCAGCGAGACGCGAGATGCGCGCCTCGTAGACGAGCGCAGCAGTGGCGGCCCATTCGAGCGCGACGTCCTGGCCCCGGCGCTGTTCGAATTCCTTGACCAGCAGTGTGTCGTGGCGCGCGCTGGCCTTCCAGGCGATCGAACGCCGCGGATCGCTTGGATGGTAGTCGCGCAGCATGCCGAACTCATCCCCGGCGCGTTTCGTCGCGGACTCGGCGGCGGCATCGTCGGCGTGCGGCAGTGGCGGCACCCCGACTTCGAGCAGCGGATAAACCAGGGCAGCGAATTCCGGATTGAGCCAGCTCCACACCTGGAACAGGCCGAATGGATACTCGCTGTAGAGGCGGATGCGGCCGATGCGGCACCAACCGCGCAGATTGGCTGGCACGCTGATGCGCACGCCCCCGTCGCCGCCGGCGATGTCGAAGACCGTTTCCTCGTCGGCGACGCGCAAACGCAGCGAACGCCGCGGCCGGCCGTCGGCACGGAAAGACAGGTTGATATGCAACTGCTCGCCGGCATGGCACGGTTCGCCCTGCAGCGAGGCGAGTTGCACGCCGTTGATGCAGCGAAACGCCTGGAACACGCTCTGATAGCAGGCTGCGCCGAGCAGGCAGGTCAGCAACAGCGCCGGATTGTTGTTGTAGTTGAGCGCACCCATCAGCATGACGAGCAGCACCGCCGAGAACAGCAGGCCGAAACGCGTCGGCAACACGTAGATGCGGTGTCGATGCAGCCGGATCGGCAGCGCTTCGGGCTGCTTCAGCCGCGTCAACGCCGGCAGCCGCCGCTCCGCGACCGCGAGCACTCGCGACCGCCACGGAGCCAGGGTGCTGGAGATCGCCACGCGATCCGACTCAGCGAACCGGCGTCGAATCCACCAGCTTCTGCGCCAGCTGGTCGCGCGCGCGATGGTTCGCGCCGCCCGGAATGATGCGGTGCGCCGCGGCCGCGACGAACACCGCCTGCACGTCTTCCGGCAGGCAATAGCCGCGGCCGTCGAGCAAAGCGCAGGCGCGGGCGGCGTTCAACAGCGCCAGCCCGGCGCGCGGCGACAGACCGACGCGGATTTCAGGATCGACTCGGCTAGCCGCGAGTAGTGCTTGCACGTAGTCGATCAGCGCCGGACTGGCGAGTACGCCGGCGACGGCCGAACGGATCTGCTGAATCTGGATAATGCTCAGGCACGGCTTCAGGTGCGCGATGACCTCGCGCCGGTCGGTTGCCGTCAACAGTGCGCGTTCGGCATCGCGATCGGGATAGTCCAGGCTGATGCGCAACATGAAGCGGTCGAGCTGCGAGTCGGGCAAAGGGTAGGTGCCGGCAAGATCGAGCGGATTCTGCGTGGCAACGACGAAGAACGGCGCCGGCAACAGCCGGCTTTCGCCGTCGATCGTCACCTGCTGCTCGGCCATCGCTTCGAGCAGCGCGCTTTGCGTTTTCGGCGTTGCGCGGTTGATTTCGTCGGCCAGCACGAGTTGCGCGAACAACGGGCCTGGATGGAACTTGAACTCGCCGCGCTCGCGCTCGTAGACGCTGACCCCGATAATGTCGGACGGCAACAGGTCGCTGGTGAACTGGATGCGCTGGAAGCTCAGGTCCAGCGTCGCCGCCAGCGCATGCGCCAATGTGGTTTTGCCGACTCCGGGCAGGTCCTCGATCAGCAGGTGGCCGCCGGCGAGGAAGCAGGCGAACGCAAGGCGTACGCGCGGAGTCTTGCCGAGCACGACAGCGTTGACTTGTTGCTGCGCGCGGAGCAGCGCCGCGGCCAGCGACGGGTCGAGCGCGGCGGGCGTTTCGCTGACCGGCGAGAGACGAACGTTCATGAGGTCGGGCTCTGCATGGATCGAAGTATAACGAGTGTGGGGGCTGCGACGGGTTCGGCAAGTACTGCGGCTTCGCGCTGGCGGACGGCGTTCTGGCTTGCGTGGGGGTTCAGCCAGATCGTCAGGGCCGCGCTGGCCGCAAGTCTCGCGCCGTTCGGCGATGAAGCCTGGTACTGGCAGGAAAGCCGCGCGCTCGATTGGTCTTACAGCGATTTGCCGTTGGCGACGGCATGGTTGATCCGGCTCGGCGAATTGGCGTTCGGGCACGGCGTGCTGGCGATGCGCGCGCCGTTCCTGTTGCTCGGCGCGCTTGTGCCACTCGTGCTGATACGTACCGGCAACCGCATGTTCGGTTCACCTGTGGGATGGCAGGCGGGGCTGCTGGCGCTTGCGTTGCCGCTGCTCGGCACACTCGGCATCTTCGCGTTGCCCGATGTTCCGTTGACACTGTGTTGGGTCATTGCCCTCGACGCGCTCGAATCCGCGCTGCGTACGCACAGCCGACGCGCCTGGATCGTGCTCGGTCTCGCTTTGGCTGGAGCCTGGTTCAGCCACTATCGCGCGGCCATGTTGATCCTGACCGGCCTCGCGTTTCTGACGGTCACGCCGCGTGGTCGGTTGCTGTGGCGCGACCACGGCCTTTGGCTGGCTGTCGGCATTTCCCTGCTCGGTCTGGTCCCGTTGCTGCTCTTCAATGTCGAGCACGGCTGGGTGGCGCTGGGATTCCAGCTCGTCGAGCGCAATCCGTGGAGTTTCCACGCCGATGCGCTTGTGCAGCCGATCGAGCAGGCAATCGTCTGCACGCCGCTGTTCTACCTGCTGCTGCTGTGGACGGTAGTGCGCGCTGCACGGCGGGCGAATGCCGGCGAGCCGTGGGACCTGCTTGCGGTCTGCGCCCTTGGGCCGATCGTCGGCTATTTCGTTCTCGGCTGCTTTGCCGACGACACGCGCCTTCGCCTGCATTGGCCGTTGCCGGGATATCTGCCGCTGTTGCTGCTTCTGCCAGTTCTGCTCCGCGAGCGCGACCGCGCGCATGATGGCCCGCTGCGCCGCGTGGCACTCGCGCTGACATTTGTGCTGCTGGTACTCGGATGCGGTCTCGCTTATGCGTATCTGGCGCTGGCCGCAATGCCTGGCGGCGCCAGCGTGCTGACGCAGTTCAAAGCCTTTCCGGAGCACTGGGTCGGCTGGAACGAAGTTGCCGCAGAAACGCGAGCGCGACTGGCACGGCCGGAATTCGCGCAGGCGGTGCTCGTCGCCGACAATTTCATGCTTGCCGCCGAACTCGACTTCGCT
>DASSGP010000129.1:0-11778 GCA_035693405.1 Rudaea sp.
AGAAGCTGATCGATCAGCTTCAGGCCGAGGTCGATTTCGTCGTTGGTGATATGCAGCGATGGCGCCAGCGTGATGACGTTCTTGTAGTAGCCACCGACATCGAGCACCAGGCCGATCTTCCTGCCGTTGTGCTCGAGTTCGCCCGCCAGGCCCAGGTCGCACATGCGATCGAGCAGCTGCTTGTTCGGCGTGAAACCGTCGGCCTCGCAGATTTCGGCGCGCAGCGCCAAGCCGAGGCCGTCGACATCGCCGATTTCCGGATGGCGTTTTTGCAAATCGCGCAAACCTTCGAGGAAGTGCTTGCCCTTGGCCGTGACCATCGACTCGTAATCGGTCTCGGCCAGCATTTTCATCGTCTCGAGGCCGACCGCGGTGCCGAGCGGATTCGAAGCGAACGTCGAATGCGTCGAGCCCGGCGGGAACACTTTCGGATTGATCAGTTCCTCGCGTGCCCAGATGCCAGCGAGCGGATTCAGGCCGTTGGTCAGCGCCTTGCCGAACACGAGCACGTCGGGCTTCACGCCGAAGTGTTCGATCGACCACAGCTTGCCGGTGCGGAAAAAGCCCATCTGGATCTCGTCGACAACGAGCAGAATTCCATATTCATCCAGTACGCGCTTGAGGCCGGTGAAGAAATTCGGCGGCGGAATGACGTAACCGCCAGTACCCTGGATCGGCTCGACATAGAACGCGGCGTATTCGCACTGGCCGGCCTTCGGGTCCCACACGCCGTTGTATTCGGTCTCGAACAGGCGCTCGAACCGGGCGACGCAGTGCTCGCCATATTCTTCCTTGGACATGCCTTTCGGCCCGCGGAAGTGATACGGGAATTCGATGAATTGGGCCCGGTCGAAATGTCCGTAACGGCGCCGGTAGCGGTACGACGAGGTGATCGCCGAGGCGCCGAGCGTTCGGCCGTGATAGCCGCCCTCGAACGCGAACATCAGGCTCTTGCCTCCAGACGCATTGCGCACGAGCTTGAGCGAGTCCTCGACCGATTGCGCGCCGCCGACGTTGAAATGCACGCGTCCGGCGTTGCCCCACTTGCGCTCGGCATCCTGCGCGATGACCTTGGCGAGCTCGATCTTGGTCGGATGCAGATACTGGCTCGCGACCTGCGGCAGCGTGTCGACCTGATGCTTGAGCACGTCGTTGAGGCGCTTGTTCGCGTAGCCGAAATTGACCGCCGAATACCACATCTGCAGGTCGAGGAACGGCGTGCCGGCGACGTCGTACAGATAGCTGCCCTCGCAGCGATCGAAGATCTTCGGCGGATCGGAATAATGAACCGTGTCGCCGAACGAACAGTATCTCGCCTCGTCGGCAAGCAGTTCGGCATCGCGCGCGCGCGGATGTAGGATCGGCTCGGCGGGCATGGCGGCGTTACGCATGGGAAGCGGCTTCCTCGAAGGTTGAATATGTCGGGCTGACGGTCAGATTGCCGGCAATCAGGTCGGGCAGAAGGCGCAGTGCATCGGCAAAGTCGTGGATCGGCGCATGCGGAATATCCTGTGCGCGGCAATACGCGACGAGTTTGCCCTTGGCGAAAACGAAATCGGCGGCGCCGGCGACACAGAAGTCCGACCCGCCATCGCCGATGAGCAGCACCTGCTTGCGCGCGGCTTGAGCCTTGTCGGCGCGCGCACACTTGCAGGTGCCGCTGGCGACGCGGCACGTTGCACTGGCGTTCGGAAACGCCAGGCGCCATTCGCGCTCGCCGGCGGACTCGAGTCGATTCGACGTGATCGGCAGCCAGTCCAGGCCGTTGCGGCCGAGGATCGTGCGGATCGCATAGTCGAGACCGTCGCTCAAAACTTCGATGTGCACGCCCGCACCGTGGGTTGCCTTGACGAAGGCAGCGAACGCCGGATCGATGGCGCATTCGGCCAAGTGCGCGTCGAGCTCGCCACGATTCATGTCGAGCAGGGCGACTTGCCCGGCCATGCAGTCGTGCGACCCGATCCGTCCCTGGCGCCAGTCGGATTCGAGCTCTTCCCAGCCTGGACGCGCGAAGCGTTCGAGCAGCGTGTCGGTGGTGTCATCGAGGGCGATCGTGCCGTCGAAATCGCAGAGTATGGTCCAGTCGGACACAGGCTTTCCTTTCAAGTACGCCAATCGGGAAGTTGCTGACTCGTTCGCGGGACGCCGGCTACCGCGCCGCCCGCCTGGTTCGGCGGGAAGCGACCTGCCAGCCGGCAGCGGCGGCTGTCGCGATCACAGGACGCATTGTCGGTGCAGGTCATTAAGGATTCCTTCAAGACCCCGGCGCGACGCCGGTTGGCACTGGCAGAATTTGAGGTTACCTTAACGCCGCGGAGTTGCTTCTGCGGCACAATAAGGCCGATTTTCCAGCATCCGGCAGCAACATGTCGAGTCGCAAGACATTTTTCGCTTACACACCCTGGGACCTTATCCCGGCCCTGATGGGCTTGGGCCACATGGTGTTCGTGGCCACGCTGTTCTTCGGCTTCCATGCGATGCCGTGGGCGCTGTGGATTCCGCTCGCGCTGGTCTATTCGATCAGCATTTCATGGAGCATCAATTCCACCAGCCACAACTTCATCCACAATGCGTTCTTCACCTCGCCGCTGCTGAACCGCATCTACAGCATCATCCTGTCGATCACCGACGGTTTCTCGCAGGAGTTCTACCACCACGTGCACCTGCGCCACCATGTCGGCAACATGGACCGCATCGGCGCGAACGGCACGACGATCGACCCGCTGTCGATCTGGCGCCACGGCAAGAACGGCAAGCCGGAAAATCCTTGGACGTACACTTTCTACAGTTACTTCCGCGACGACATCGGCGAAGTCTACAAGCGCGTCAAGGAAAAATTCCCGGAAAAGGCCAAGTGGATCTGGCGCGAGATCTACATCGTCGTCGGCCTCTACCTGCTGTGTCTTGCCTATGACTGGCGCGCGTTCCTCGCGCTCGTGCCGTTCTATTATTTCGGCCATTCGCTCTCGTCGTTGAACGGCTACTACGAACATTTCAAGGGCAACCCGGACGAGCCGATCGCCTGGGGCGTGAGCACCTACAACAAACTATACAATTGGACCTGGCTCTACAACGGTTTCCACGCCGAGCACCATTACCGCCCCAAGGTCCACTGGACGAAGATGGTCCAGCTGCGCGACCGCATTCGCGCGGAGCAGGAGGCAGCCGGGGTGCACGTCATGAACCACTGCCATGCGCTGGGCTGGCTGGATGGCGCACCGCCGCGGCACACTGTCGTGCGGCGCGACCCGTCAACATCGACGGCTCAGGCAATCTCCACGTCGTGAGCGCGCCGCAAGTCCGCGCGATCAATGTATCTGCGATACGCTTGCTTCGTCCCTAACGAGGCTCGTCACGATCACGCCTCGTTCGATGGCCGCAGCGTCTGCAGGAATGCCTCGCCATAACGTTTGAGTTTCGCCGCACCTATCCCGCTGATCGCGCCAAGTTGTTCGTTCGTCCGTGGCCGCTCGCGCAGCATTTGCAACAGCGTTGCGTCGTGGAATATCACATAGGCTGGCACACCCTGCTCGCGCGCTAGCTGCGCGCGCAGGTTGCGCAGCGACTGCCACAGAGCGTCCTCGTGCGGAGCGATCGCCAGATTCGAGTCCTTCGCCCTTGTTCGCGCCTTGCGTCGCGAAATGCGTCGCTCCGCGCGGTCGGCGACATGCCGCAAGCGCACCGCGGTTTCGCCACGCAGCACGCCGCGGCTCGCGGCGGTCAGACGCAGCACGCCGAAACCGTCGTCGTCCGTAGCGAGCAGGCCGGCGGCGACCAGCTGGCGGAACACGCTGCGCCACTGGCGCTCGTCCAGATCGCTGCCGATGCCAAACGTGCTCAGCGCATCGTGGCGCAGGCTGCGCACACGTTCGTCGTCCTCTCCGCGCAGGACCGCGATCAGGTGACCGACGCCGTAGCGCTGGCCGGTGCGAATCACGCAGGACAAGGCCTTCTGCGCCGCGACGGTGCCATCCCAGGTCTGCGCCGGCTCGAGACAATTGTCGCAATTTCCACAAGGCTGCAGCAGGGACTCGCCGAAATACCCGAGCAGGCGCTGGCGCCGGCACGAGGTTGTTTCGGCGAATCCGAGAAGCGCGTCGAGCTTGGCGCGTTCGTTGCGCTTGCGCTCCTCGCCGGATTCGGATTGGGCGATGAAGCGGGCCAGCGCGACGACATCGCCGAGGCCGTAACACATCCACGCGTCGGCCGGCAGCCCGTCGCGGCCGGCGCGGCCGGTCTCCTGGTAGTAGCCCTCCAGGCTCTTGGGCAGGTCCAGGTGCGCGACGAAACGCACGTCGGGTTTGTCGATGCCCATGCCGAACGCAATCGTCGCGCACATGACGATGCCGTCCTCGCGCAGGAAGCGCTGCTGGTTGGCGCTGCGCGTCGCGGCGTCCATGCCGGCGTGGTAAGGCAGAGAGGTGAAGCCCCGTTCGTTGAGCCAGTCGGCGGTTTCCTCGGTCTTCTTGCGCGACAGGCAATAGACGATGCCCGATTCACCGGCGTGCCCGGCGAGAAAGACCTCGAGCTGGCGGCGCGCATTGTCTTTTTCCACGACGCGGTAGCAAATGTTCGGCCGGTCGAAACTCGCGACGAAACAACGCGCCGATTCCAGACGCAGGCGTTCGATGATCTCGGTGCGCGTGCGCGCGTCCGCCGTCGCCGTCAGGGCAATGCGCGGCACCTGCGGAAAGCGTTCGTGCAGGATCGTGAGCTGGCGGTACTCGGGCCGGAAATCGTGTCCCCACTGCGAGACGCAATGCGCTTCATCGACCGCGAACAATGCCAGCGGCACGCGTCCGAGCAGATCCAGGCAGCGCTCGGTCAGCAGCCGCTCGGGGGCGACATAGAGCAGTTTCAGCGCGCCCGATGCAAAGCGCTGCTCGACCGCGCGCTGCGTCGCCGCATCCTGGCTCGAATTCAGGAACGCGGCCTCGACGCCGTTCTGACGCAGCGCTTCGACCTGGTCCTGCATCAACGCGATCAACGGCGACACGACAATCGCGGTGCCGTCGCGCACGAGCGCAGGCACCTGATAGCAGAGGGATTTGCCGCCGCCGGTCGGCATCAGCACCAGCGCATCGCCGCCGCCGACGAGGTGATCGATGATCGCCTGCTGTTCGCCGCGGAACTGCACGTAGCCGAAAACCCGTCTCAGGAGGTCTACAGTCGCGGTCATCGGGTCATCCCTGGCTTTGAGAGCAAAGCATCGCTGGAAAAGCTCCGGGCAGGGCATCAATGCCCGGCAACGGCAACGATCCTGCGCCCGAGGCGACAAATGATGCGTCGCCGGCGCGTGCGATGGTCAGCTGTATCACCGTAATCAAGACGGCCCCTATCCTAGCAAAAACCGGCACTCGCTCGCCGTGCTTTCGCCGATCGCTGCTTTTGGCTAATGTAGCGTCCCTGCCGTGCCAGGACTGGCTTGGACCATGATCAGATCGCTGCGTCTTTTCATCATTGCTGTCGCGCTGTCCTTGCTGGCGGGCTGCTCGCCGCCGCTGCATCCGATCAATCCCCCGAGCGCCAGCATCCAGCAACTCGATGTGCTGCCCGACGGACGCTGGAAGGTGCAGATCCGGATCGAAAACTTTTCCGACAAGACCGTGCACTACTCCACGTTCAAGGCGGCGTTGCGCATGTCGGGCCTGGCTGCGGCCGACATTTCGCTCAGTCCCGAAATCGACATCCCGGGCGTAAACGCCGACATCGTCGAAACGACCATGGCGCCGAGTCCGGATCTCAGCAGGGCATTTGCCAGCGACATCAGGCAACCGGGTGGCGCACCTTACGAACTCATCGGCACGATCGGCATTCCGGAAGCGGGCAAGGATTTCAAGTTCGAGCACAAGAGCCGGCTGTCGCCGGTGCCGGGAATTCCGAATCAGTATCGGTAGAGCAGGGAACAGGGACTAGGGACTAGGGACTAGGAACTAGGAATGAGAGCGGGAGCGGTCGCTCTTGATCTTCTAGCCCCTGGCCCCTAGCCCCTGGCTCCTAGCTCCTATAATCACCGGGCCAGTCAGTAAGGACACCCACCCATGACCACCTACAAGGCGCCGCTCGCCGACATCCGCTTCGTGATGTTCGATCTGCTCAAGGTCGAAGCGGAGTACCAGCGACTGCCCGGCGGCGAGAACGCGACGCGCGACGTCGTCGACGCGATCCTCGAGGAAGCGGCGCGGTTTTCCGAGCAGGTGCTGGCGCCTCTCAATGCGAGCGGTGATGAAGAAGGTTGCCACCTGGACAAGGCGACCGCGTCGGTGACGACGCCGAAAGGCTTCAAGGAAGCGTACGCGACCTACATCGCCGGCGGCTGGAGCGGACTGACGGCGCCGGAGGAATACGGCGGCCAGCATCTGCCGGAATCGATCGGCGCGCCCCTGAAGGAGATGCTCGACTCGGCAAACCTCTCGTGGGGTAACTTCCCGCTGCTCTCGCACGGCGCCTCCGAGGCGCTGCGCCAGCACGGCGAGGAATGGCAGCGCCAGGCGTTCCTCAAGCCCATCGTCGAGGGTCGCTGGACCGGCACGATGTGCCTGACCGAACCACACTGCGGGTCGGACCTCGGGCTGCTCAAATCCAAGGCCGACCCGCAAGCGAACGGAACCTACGCCATCAGCGGCACCAAGATCTTCATCACCGCCGGCGAGCACGACCTGACCGAGAACATCGTGCACCTGGTGCTCGCGCGGCTGCCGGACGCGCCGCCCGGGGTGAAGGGCATCTCGCTGTTCATCGTGCCGAAGTATAAAGTCGATAAAAGTGGACAAATGGGCGAACGCAACGCCGTCACCTGCGGCGCGATCGAGCACAAGATGGGCATCAAGGCATCGGTCACCTGCGTGATGAACTTCGACGGCGCCGAAGGCTGGTTGATCGGCCCGCCGCATCGCGGCCTGATGGCGATGTTCACCATGATGAACACGGCGCGCCTTGCGGTCGGCATTCAGGGGCTGGGCATCATCGAACGCGGCTACCAGAGTTCGCTCGCGTACGCGCGCGATCGCCTGCAGATGCGTTCGCTGGCCGGCGCGCGCTTTCCCGACAAGCCGGCCGATCCGCTCATCGTGCATCCGGATATCCGGCGCATGCTGCTGACGCAGAAGGCGTTCGCGGAAGGCTGCCGCGCGTTGAGCTACTACGCCGCGACCCAGGTCGATCTCGTCGAGCGTTCGCCGGATGCCGACGAACGCAAACGCGCCGACGAACTGTTGTCGTTCATCATTCCGATCGTGAAGGCGCTGCTGACCGAACTGGCCAACGAGTGCGCCTATCACGCCGTGCAGATCTTCGGCGGCCACGGCTACATCCGCGAGACCGGCGTGGAGCAGTACGCGCGCGACGCGCGCATCACGACGATCTACGAAGGCACGACGCAGATCCAGGCGCTCGACCTGCTCGGCCGCAAGATCATGCAGACGCAAGGCGTCGGCCTGAAACATTTTCTCGAGGAGATCAGCGCGTTCTGCCACGCCCAGGCGCAGAATCCGGCACTGGCCGAATTCATCGCGCCTCTGGCGATCGCGACCAAGGAGTGGGCCGACCTGACCCAGGAGATAGGCAAGCGCGCGCTGGCCAATCCGGACGAGATCGGCGCCGCCGCCGTCGATTATCTTTTCTACTCCGGTTACGTGGCGCTGGCCTATTTCTGGGCACGCAGCGTCGCCGCAGCTGAGGATTCCTCGCAGCCGGCCGAGTTCAAACAGAGCAAACGCCTGACCGCCCGCTTCTATTTCGCCCGCCTGCTGCCGCGCACGCAGACTCATGCGCAAGCGCTTCGCGCGGGACTGGACAGCCTGATGGCAATGTCCGACGCCCAATTTGGTTAGGTGTTCTCCCGACAACCTTTTCCGACCATCCCGACGTCATGTCATCGCCATGACCACGCAGAAACCCGAATCAGCGCCGCACATCCGCCTCGCCCATGCCGACGACGATGAATTCATTCTCGCGATCGCCGAGCGCCTGACGAGTTTCGATCTGCCGCAGTGGCGCAAGCGCGGCGAAACCCTCGCCGGGATTCGTGCCGACATAGCCCGCCACTTGCGCGAATTGCCGCCGGCCTCGCATCTGTTCGTCGCCGAAGACGAAGACGGCGAACGGCTCGGATTCCTGCATCTGCAGACACAGAAGGATTTCTTCACTGGCGCACTGAATTGCCATATCGCCGACCTGGTCGTTGCGCCGGCATATGACGGCCAGGGAGTGGGCAGCGCGCTGGTCGCGTTTGCCGAGCAGTGGGCCAGGGAACATCGTTGCCGTCACGTCACTCTCGCCGTCTTCCCGGGCAACGAACGCGCCCGGAATCTGTATCGGCAGGCCGGCTACGGTGACGAACTGATCCGGATGGCAAAACCGGTCAAGTGACCTTCTTGGTCAACTTGTGCCGCCGGACGGTCGATTTTGTGCCGCAGGCGAGCGTTAATCGCTTGCTTTTCCATGCCTTCCAACCTATTCTTCTGTGCGGAGCGTCACAATTTGCGGTCGAAAACGTGAGGAAGGCACGTTGATTGGGGATTCGGTACGCTTTATTTTGCAAGATTGCTCTTCAATCTACCGTTTCTACGGTCAATCAATCTCACAACGTTCCGAAGCCGCTGCTTGGCGGCATTGATCGTGCATGTCCAATGAGATTTGACCCTGCGCTGAACCTGGAATACGGAGATAACGACATGTTTAAGGCTACTGTTGATAAAGACGCCCGCGGTCGGGTTGCCACATTGCTTTTCGGGCTGGCAGCCACGAGCGCCTTGCTGGTCGGCGCCCAGGTGGCGCAGGCCCAGGACACCACCGAAGCCGCTACCCCCGATCATGCTTGCGCGGAAGACCAGTACAAGGCGCTCGGCGGCAGCAGCACGCTCAATTGCGTCGCCAACGACCTCGTCGTTTCGGCGAGTGCGGTGATCAACAACAACACCGTCGGCGCCTGCCCGAATGATGGTTTGGTGCATCTGGTCGACATCCTCGTGGGCATCGACTCTGGATCACCCGAGCGCTACGACGTCGGCTATTTCGTCGGCCAGACCGGCAACGATCCGACGGCTGCCGGCGGCCAGTGTTCCGTGGCGATCTTTCCGACTACCGGCGCAAACAGCACCGCCACAACCGGCTGGTTCAATGGCGACGCCAACGTCTGCGGCGACTACCACGGCAACTCGTCGACGACCAACCTGGTGACGGGCGCCAAGGTGACCTGCATCCAGGTGTCCCCCACCGATCCCCATCTGGTCGTTCCGTACGCGATCGTGTATGCGAACAACACGAACGGCGCCTGCACCAGCGTCAACGACGTGACGGCGGGAACGAGCTCGAAGTGTCAGGCCGCGACCGTGCCGGTGGGCAACGTCTTCGTGACGAACGACGCCGACCCGACATGCACGCCCGGCAGCCTCACGTACGATGGAACGACGATCACGGCGACGGTCACGATCTCCAACAACGATCCGTTGCACAATCAGAGCGCCGACGGCACGATGTTCAGTGACGACTTCACCCTCCAATCGCCTTCGGTCACGGTGCAGACCGTGTCCTGCGTCGGGTCGGGCGGCGCCGTATGCACCATCGCAAACAATGCCAACGTCGTCACGGGCACGATCACGTCGTTCCCGTTCGGCAGCAGCGTCCAGATCACGATCACGGCCACGCCGCCGCCGAATCCCGCCCCCGGCTCATACTCGACCGGGCTGGTGCTGACGACGCCGGCGTCGGTTCTGCCGCCGGCACCGCCGTGGGTGATCAACACCGATTCCACGAGTCCGCAATATGGCTTCAGCACGCTGACTGACGCCTGCGTCCAGGCGGTGCAGTTACCCGTGAAGTTGCAGAGCTTCGACGTCCGTTGATGATGCTTCCGGGCCAATCGCTCAGCGGTTGGCTCCGGCTCCACGGCTGATCGATCACAGCAAATCATCGCCGCGCCCTCCCGGGCGCGGTTTTTTTATGGCCATGGATGGCCGGTATGCCGGAAATGCAGGAGCAATTTCCGGCTGCCATGGATGGCCGGTATGCCGGAAATGCAGGAGCAAAATTTCCGGCTGCCTATGGATTGCCGGTATGCCGAAAATGCAGGAGCAATTTCCGGCTGCCCATGGATGGCCGGTATGCCGGAAATGCAGGAGCATTTTCCGGCGACTGCGGCCGCTTGCCGCGGCGCGAGCCCGGCGGCCGCCCAGTCGCGCAAAATTCATGCAAATGGTCTATGCTGCCGCTCAGGTGATCGGGCCTGATCCGGAGCAAAGAATGCTGGTGGACATCACGGCTGGCGGAAGCAGCAGCATCCACACTACCCGTCTGCTGTCGCTGGATTCGAGCGGCCGTATCCTCGACTGGATGTCGTGGCAAGACGCGGTATGCCTGTACGTGCGCGGCGCCGTTTCATGGACGCTGGGGGAGCCCTGCCTGACGATCCACGGCGGCACGAGCCGACTGACCGGCGATCAAAGCCTGATCGACCTGCATCCGATCGTTGCGAGCCGCGGCCATGCGCGCCCGGCGATACAGGAACCGGCGCCCGCCCTGACCAACGCTGCACTGTTCGCCCGCGACCGCATGTTGTGCATGTACTGCGGTGACCACTTCACGCGCGGCGAACTGACACGCGACCATGTCGTGCCGCTGTCCAAGGGCGGTCGCGATGCGTGGGAGAATGTCGTCACGGCCTGCCTGGCCTGCAACGTGCGCAAGGGTTGCCACACGCCGCAGCAAGCGTCGATGCCACTGCTCGCCGTGCCGTACCGGCCGAGCTGGGTCGAGCATCTCATCCTGTCGAACCGCAACATCCTTGCGGACCAGATGGACTTCCTGCTCAGCCACATGCCGAAGAATCGCCGCCGCGCCTAGCCGGGCCGCGAACAAAGTTTTCCCCGCCTGCTGACAGCATTCCGGCTGTCCCTTTACAATTTCCTCACATTTGCGTAGAACTGCGCCCGTTCGCAGGCGGCATGACGCCAATGCCCGGGGATCGTTTCCAGTTCGCATCGACCGTGACGAGTCGCAGCGCGCAAGTCCGCGCTGCAGACCTTTGCCAACCATCATTCATATCGCGGAGAACATCAAAATGACAGCCGGCCTTTTGCGTGCCAAGCATATCGTTGTAAATCCGCTCGCCTTGTCGCTGGCCCTTGCTCTCGCGACACCCGCTGTGATCGCGCAGACCGCGCCAGCGGGCGGCGATCAAGGCCCCAAGACCCTCGACGTGATTACCGTCACGGCGGAAAAACGCGAGGAAGACATCCAGAAGGTGCCGATTTCGATCAGCGCTGTCAGCGGCGAGAAGCTCGATGTCATCAAGTCCGGCAGCGACGACATCCAGTTCCTCTCGGCGCGCGTGCCGAGCCTGCTGGTCGAGTCCTCGTTCGGGCGCACGTTCCCGCGCTTCTACATTCGCGGCCTCGGCAACAGCGATTTCGACCTGAACGCGTCGCAGCCCGTGTCGATGGTCTACGACGACATCGTCTACGAAAATCCGATCCTCAAGGGTTTCCCGATCTTCGACATCGACCAGGTCGAAGTGTTGCGCGGCCCGCAAGGCACGCTGTTCGGCCGCAACACCCCGGCCGGCGTCGTCAAGTTCGACTCGAAGAAGCCGACCCAGGAGACCGAAGGCTACGTCGATGCGAGCTATGGCAGCTACGGCACCGCCAATCTCGAAGGCGCGATCGGCGGCGGCCTGAGCCAGGACTGGTCCGCGCGCCTGTCGATCCTCGGCCAGCATCGCGACAACTGGGTCGACAACACCGCGCCCGGCCGCAACGACAGTTTCGGCGGTTACAACGA
>DASSGP010000130.1:0-10994 GCA_035693405.1 Rudaea sp.
ATCGTCGCCGTGCTGAGCGTTGTTGCAAGCAACATCGTTTCGAATCCGACCGATGCCGGCATGGGCCTGGTCATCGCGCTGCTGGGGTTGCCGGTCTACTGGTTCTGGTCGCGCTCGCGCCGCGCCGCGGCGCGTGCCTGACGCGCGCATCCTGTTTCGAGCCACGCGCTTTGTGTGCCGAGGCATGCGCCTTTAGCCCTCCCCTTCAAGGGGAGGGTTGGGTGGGGATGGTGTTGCGTGTCGCTCACCTTTTTTTGTTCGTCATTCCGGCGGCTCTCAACAGCGGAGCTGGTCAAGCCGGAATCCAGCTCCTTGCTCCTGGTATCTCTTTTGAAGTGCAGTGCTTCCACTCGCCCTGCGGGCGAGCGGGTAACTTTTCTTTGCTTGTGCAAAGAAAAGTCACCAAAAGAAACACACCCCGAGTAGCGCGGTCTCCGGGCATCCTGCCCTCCGACTTCGCGAGCAGGTTCCGGGGGTCGCTGAGCGCACATCCATGTGCGCGCAGCGCCCTCGCGCGCATCCTGCGCGCGCCCCTTCGGGCTTCTCCTCCACCCGCTCGCCGCGCCACAGGGGCCCCATTTGGGCGGCATCCTGCCGCAGAAACAGTCGCCCACAGTTCTTGCTCTTGCGGCAGGTTTGCACAAGAGCGAACGATCGCAACGACGCAGTGACTCAAATCGTTCGTGTGTAGAAAAATCGAGGAGGGCGGTTGCTTCTGCGGCAGGATGCCGCCCGAACGGGGCCCCCTTTTGCGCGGCGAGGGTGTGGAGGAAAAGCCCGCAAGGGGCGCGCGCAGGATGCGCGCGAGTTCGCTGCATGTACATGGACGTACATTCAGCGAACCCCGGAGCACCCTCGCGCACCTGGAGGGCAGGCGACGGCAGGGATGCCGGAGGTAGAGCAACGCAGGGAGCAGTTGCCGGATGCCCGGAAGGCGCGCCACCGGGGGTGTGTTTCTTTGGTTACTTTCTTTGCACAAGCAAAGAAAGTAACCCGCTCGCCGCAGGCGAGTGGAAGCCCTGCACTTCGAAAACAACGAAGAGCAAAAGAGCTGGATTCCGGCTTGCGCCGGAATGACGAGCCCGGGGGCGCGCAAGTGGGCAGATTTCCGAAAGCGCCGCAACGCCTCGGCGCAATGCAGCCACGTCCGGGCGCAGACAGCGCAATCTTGCGCCGTGCGCCGGTCTCACTGTGGTATGCAACAATAAACACACCGCCAGAGTTCGTCCCGGAACATGCCCGATACATCGACCCGCGCCAGCAAGACACCTCCCCTGCCTGCGCCAACCGGTGCCGAGAACAAGGCGCAGGAAGTCCAGATCAACGGCCGGCCGTATTATCCGGATGGCGATCCGGATATGCCGCTGATGTGGTACCTGCGCGACGTGCTGCGGCTCACCGGTACGAAGTTCGGTTGCGGCATCGGTGCCTGCGGCGCCTGCACGGTGCTGATCGACGGCAAGGCGCAGCGCGCGTGCGTGACGCCCGTCAAGGCCACGCTTGGCCATGCGGTCACGACGATCGAAGGATTGGCGACCGATGCCGGATTGCATCCGCTGCAGCGCGCATGGATCGAGGAAGACGTCGCGCAGTGCGGCTATTGCCAGGCGGGTCAGATCATGGCCGCAGCCGATCTGCTTGCGCGCAATCCGAATCCGGGTGACGACGACATCGCGAAGATTCCGAACCTGTGCCGCTGCGGAACTTATCCGCGCATTCGCCGCGCGATCAAACGCGCGGCGCAGATCGCGCGCGAGGGTTCGCAGTGAACGGGTTGTCGCGGCGGGCATTTCTTTTCGCGACGGCGACTGCGTCGGGCGCGTTGCTGGTTTCGTGGAAATTCGCGCGCGCCGACCAGGCATTGCCCTATCGCGGCGCGCGCGACGAAGCACAGGCGCTGGGCGACTTCGTGCGCATCGAGGCAAACGGCGACGTCATCATCGGCGCGCGCGGCTGCGAGATCGGCCAAGGCGTCAAGACGTCGCTGCCAATGCTGATCGCCGAGGAACTCGACGTCGGCTGGGATCGCGTCCGCGTCGAACAACTGCCGTACGGCTATGTCGAAACCGACAAGGGTCCGTCGAATCGTTATGGCGGACAAGGCGCCGGCGGCAGCGACAATATCCCGAGCGGCTGGAAGGACCTTCGCCAGGCCGGCGCCGTGGCGCGCTGGCTGCTCGTGCAGGCCGCGGCCGCGCGCTGGGATATTCCGGCAGCACAATTGCGCACGCAATCCGGCGCCGTGATCGCGCCGGACTCGCGCCGGCTCGGCTACGGCGAGCTGGCTGCCGAAGCGGCGGCACTCGACCTGCCGAAGGATCCGGTGCCGCTGAAGACTCCGGATCAGTTTTCGATCATCGGCAAACCGACGCGCACGGTCGACGGCGAAGCGATCGTGACGGGTCGCGCGCAATTCGGCATCGATGCCTATTTCACCAATACGTTGTTCGCCGTGATGCTGCGTTGTCCACATCTGGACGGCGGCATCGAAAATGTCGACGACGCTGACGCCCGCAAAGTGCCCGGCGTCAAGGACGTCATCGTCATCGAAGGCCCGAACGCCGGAGACCCTATCGATGGCGTGCTCGCGAGCGGCGTCGCCGTGCTTGCCGACAGTACCTGGGCCGCGCTGAAGGGTCGCGCAAAGCTAAAAGTCGAGTGGACGGAAGGACCGTGGGCCGGCGAATCCACATCGGCGCTCGCGGCAAAGGCCCACGAACTGCTCGACAAGAATGCCGATGCCGTACCCGTGCGCAACGATGGCGACTTTGCCAAGGCGCGCAAGCAGGCTCCGATCCACCTCGATGCGCGCTACGAAATGCCGTTTCTCGCGCACGCGACGATGGAGCCGCCTGGCGCGCAGATCTCGATCGAGAAAGACAAGGCCGTGCTGATCGCTTCGCTGCAAAGCCCGTCCGGCGCGTCACAAATCATCAGCAAGCTCACCGGCATCGCACGCAAGGACATCGAGATCCGCCTCACGCGTTCCGGCGGCGGATTTGGCCGGCGCCTGAAGAACGACTTCGTCGCCGAGGCCACGCTGATCGCGAAGGCGGCCGGCAAGCCGGTCAAGCTGATCTGGACGCGCGAGGACGATCTGCAGCACGACTTCTTCCGACCGTACGGCGTGCACGCGATGAGCGCGGCGCTGGACAAGAAGAAGAAAATCGTCGGCTGGTCGCATCGCTGCGCGGCGACGCCGCGTAATTATCGCGACCGCGGCATGACCGAGAGCAAGGCTCCGCTGTACATTGGTTGCGTGGAGCCGGACGATTTTCCGGCTGGCCTCGTTGCGAATCTGGAAAAGACCTATTTTCCGGTCGCGTCCGGCATGCCGCGCGGCTGGTGGCGCGGTCCGATCCACACGTTCCACGCATTCGCCGTGCAAAGCTTCATCGACGAGATCGCGATCGCCACGAAACAGGATGCCGTGCAACTGCGGCTCGACCTGCTCGGACCGCCGCGCCGCATGAAGTACGAGGGCTCCGACCAGCCGGGATTCGATACCGGCCGCCTCGCCGGCGTGTTGCAGCTTGCCGCCGACAAGATCGGCTGGAAGGACAAGCGCAGCGACGGCCACGGCCTCGGCATCGCCTGCCACTTCACATTCGGCGGCTATGCCGCGCATGCGTTCGAAGTCTCGGTCGCAGGCAGCGAACTGCTGATCCATCGCGCCGTGTGCGCGGTCGACGTCGGGCGCGTCGTCAATCCGCTCGGTGTCGAGGCGCAGATGATGGGCGGCACGCTTGACGGCATTTCGACCGCAATGAACCTGGCGATCACGCTCAAGGATGGCCAGATCCAGCAACGCAACTTCAGCGACTATCCGCTGATGCGCATGGCCCAGGCGCCACAAAGTGTAGAAGTGCATATTGTAGAATCGGCGGAGGACCCCAGCGGCGCCGGCGAGATCGGTGTGCCGAGCGCGGCGCCGGCGCTGGCGAACGCAATCTATGCGGCGACAACGGTGCGCGTGCGCAAGCTGCCTCTTCTGGCCGAGCTCAAACGCATGTTGTAGGCGATCCAGTCCTGCCGCAGAGTCTTCCTGGCGGCCTGATCGCCACTTGCGCTGCCCGATGCCCACGTTCCAGGTCACGCCGCGAACGAGCCCGGCGCGGAAGTCTCCTTGCATGCACCTGCCCGTTTGGTGAACGCAAGCGAAACGGAATTCTCCGGGACCGCGATCGTCGGCGCGGATTCAGGTCGGACGCGGAATGATGCCTTGGCTAACACAAAGGAGTTCCGTCATGAAAAGAGTCATTGGTTTTGTTGCCGCGCTCGCATTGAGCGCTCCGCTGCTGGCCAGCGCGGCGCAAGGCTGGGTTGTCGCCGACATCAGCTTGCAGGCCGGGCCGGATACGGCCTATCCGTCGATCGTCGAGTTGCGTGCCGGCACGCCGGTGTCGATCCACGGCTGCATCGACGGCTGGACCTGGTGCGATGTCAGCGTCGGCGATGACGCGGGCTGGGTGCCGGGCACGTTTCTCGAAGAGGATTACGGCGGCCAGCGCGTCGTCGTGATCGACTACGGTCCGCGCATCGGTATCCCGGTCGTCGCATTTTCGATTGGCGTCTACTGGGACCGCCACTATCACAACCGGCCGTTCTACGCGCAGCGCCAGGAGTGGGTCTCGCGTTCGATAACGCCACACGCGCCGCCGCGCCCAACCGGCGTTGCGGCGACCGGCACTCGGCAGGCTCCAGCCGTGACGACACGCGAACAGCAGCGCGCGCCGGCGACGACGACGGCAACCACGCCGGTGGATCGCACAGCACGAACGGCGCGAACGCAGCCGATGCAGGAACCCGACCGCACCGGTTCGGCCAACACGACTGAGCGTCACGAGAAGCCCGAGCGCGCGCAGGCGCCGATGGCACAGCATGAACCGAAGCCGGCGACGCCATCCGACGCGGCGCCGCAGCTCAAGCAGCCTGCCGAACCGCCGAAGGCCGCGCCGCCGGCACAGCGCACGGCGATGCAGCAACAACCCAACCCCAAGGCCGAACAGAAGCCGCGCAGCAACGAGCCCAAGGCCAAGGACGAACTGAAGGCGCCGCCGAAGAAGAATGAAGGCGACAAGAAGAAGGACGACGACAACGGCGGTGGCGGCGGCTAGCCAACGGCGCGCGCTCCGAATGCCGGCAATGTAGGCAACCGCGCGCGGCGGACCTCGGGTTCGCCGCGCGCGCCATTTGCCGGTTGTTTCATCGAGCCGGCTGTTCTTCTGCCCAACGTTTCCGAGCAGATCGCGTCGCCACGAAGCGCCCGGTCAGTGCTCGTCGAGTTCCGTCGCGGGCTGCCATTTTTGCGGCGGATTCCACGGCTTGTCCGGAATATCGGCGCAAGCGACGAGGATCAGGATCCACGTGCACCCGTAGTGTCCACCCCATGGCGTGACGAATTCCTTCGTGGCCGTAACGTAGCGCCACATCGACTCGTGCAGCGGCATTCCGTCGGTGCCGCTCCAGTATTGCGCGAAATGATTCGGACGAGTCTTCAGCGGCCTGCGCGGATTCAATATCGGCGACGGCGCAACCTTCAACGGGATGAAATCGGCGCGCGGCTGGGCGTTATCGAGCTGCGCGGCCAGATCGCCGGGGATGTCGACGCTGCCGTCGGGATTGTAGGCGTGGAATTCGGGCGGCGCTTCAGATGCAGCGGGCGGCGTGGGTGATCTGGCAATCGGCGGACGCAACGGCGCTCTAGAAGGCCGCGGCGCGACCGGCATCGCCGGCGGCGGTAGTGTGGGTTCCGGCAGCGGCGGTTCCGCTGGCACGTCGATCAGCTGGACGCTGATCACGACTGCTTCGGGCGCACGCTGCTGCTCGCGCAGGTTCGAGCGCACACCGACCAGGATCAGCAAATGCAGCGCCACTGCCAACAACCAACCCCAACGCTGCCAGCGCTGCGGCAACGCCACAGCGTGCGCCGGCCGGGTGAGCGCGTACTTGCGCACGGCGTCGCGCCACGCCGCGGCCGATCGCAGATCCTCTTCGTAACCGGCATCCTCCGGAACGGCGTATGCCGAAAGCGCCGCCATCCAATCCCCTGCCAAGGTTCAATTGGCGCCAATTTACAGGCGTTCGGCTAAATCGGCGTTAAGCGGCGTGCCGACGGGGCGATCTCCGCGCGCCAGATGCAGAAGAAAACCGCGCGACAGGCGCCGCGGACGGCGCCGATCGCACGGTTTGTGTCTTCACGATTTTCAGGACTGTTGAATTTTCAGGGCCGTTGCCTGGATCGCGTTGGTCTATTCGGCGAGGTCCACGTAGCCGTGATCCACGTGCACACGCACGGTCCGACCGGGATCGTGGTCGAGGCGGTCGTGGAAGTATTCGCCGCGATAGTTGTAGACGACGTCATAACCGACGACCTCCCTGGCCTGCGCCTGCTGCGTATACGTGCGGCACACGCGCTGGTAGTCGGTCGTGGTGTAGCCGCCGTGTTCGATCACATCGCTGCGCACGACTGTCTGGCGCCCATCGATCACTGCCGTTTCCGGCACTACCGTCTCGCGCCGATATTCGGCGCCCGGGTGATACTCGGTGCGCGGTTCGTTCCAGCACTGCTCGTGTGTCGTTGGCGGCTGATCGACAGTGGCGACTATCCGGTCGACGCGCTGGACGCGGGCAAAGTCGAAGAACGAATCGCTGCGTGCGTAGGCGAACGCCGAGCCCGCCAGGCCGATCCCCAGAGTCGCAACGATGGCTTGGGTAACGCGTTTCATGACAAACCTCCGTGGGGCAGCAGGCTGCCCTTGTTGAACGGAGATTCGACCCTAGGCCCGCAGCCATGAATTCGCTCTGAATTTGACCGCCGGCTTAAGCGCCATTCACGTTGCTGTCTCGCAAAATGGGATAAGTATATTTTGCTGCATCCGGGCGCGATCGCACCGTCGCCGGAAACATTTAACTAACAACCGGTTCAGCCCGGGTTGCCCGTATCAGGCGTAGCGTCACGCTGCATGGATGATTCGCTCGTCCGGTGCCGATGCCGCCGATCGCGGACACGTGCCGGCCAGCCGAGGAATCCGAATTCCCGGTGCAGAGCGGAAATGCGCCAGCGTCAACGACGCACGGCGCAAGCATTCGACGCGCCCGGCGCCTCGAGATACGCAGAAGGCTGCTGCAGGCCTTCACACTCAACCCGAGTCAAGGAGCACATCATGAGAACCCATCTCAAACTTTCATTGGCAGTCGCGGCCCTGGCGCTGTCTGCTGCCGCATTCGCGCAAGAAGATCCCATGGCGAAGAGCCAGGGACAGCAACAGAAGCAACAGTCGATGAGCCAGCCGGCGACACCGGCGCCATCGACCGATACCAGGTCCGCAGCGCAGGCGAAGTTCGATGCGCTCGACGCCAACCATGACGGCTACATCGACAAGCAGGAGGCTGCTGTCAGCAAGCCACTGGCGAACGAGTTCGCCAAGCTCGACACCAACAAGGACAGCAAGCTCTCGCTGATCGAATTCCAGAACGTCAAGGATCTGGCTTCGATCAAGACCAGCAAGGACGGCTATCAGCAGTGACGCAGCCGCGAACCGCTTGGCTTGGCACGGGCGGGCCACAGGGCCCGCCCTTGTCGTCAAACAGAGTGATCTGTCGCAAGAAAAACACGGCGCTCCGCGCCTTAACCTCGGCAAAATCGCTGCGCGAAGTTGAACAGCAGTTCAGTAGTGATTGGTCTTCACTTTGCTAACGTCTCAATCGGCACGGCGACACGATTTTTTGTAGCGCGAGATGACCGTCTCGCGGTTCCACTTGAAGGAGTTCGCAAATGAACAATCCACAGATTTCACGTCAGCGTTTGCTCCTGTCAGCTCTGGTCGCGCTCGCGCTCTACGGCAGTGCGGCCTTCGCGCAGGATGAGCAGCAGCAAGCCGCACAGCCGCAAACCACTGCGCCGGCCAGCACCCCGGCGCCACCTGCGCCGGAGCAAGCGCCCGCGCCGCAGCAGGAGCAGCCCAAGCCGCAGGAACAGCAGGCCACTCCAATGCAGCCGGTGACGCAACCGGTGCAACCAGTGACACAACAGGAGGCCGCGGCCAACCCGACCCTGGAAACCAAATCCGCGCAAAACCCGGTCGAATCCGAAGCAGTGAAGCCGCCGCAGGCGCCAGTTCCGGAACCGGTCTCGCCAGCGAAAAAGGAAACAGCCAGCGCCGCAGCGGAAGCGCCCGTGGAAAAGGCGAAACCGGAAAGCAGCGCGCAGAAGGCCAAGCGTGAAAGCAAGACCAAGACGGCCGCTGCCGAACCGGCCGCGACGAAGAAGGACGCAAGCGCGGCGAAGGCCGACAAGTCTGCGGCCAAGTCGGCAGATGCGCTGTCGAAGACCGAAACAGCTGCAGCCACCGCGCCGCCTGCCGCTGCGGACGACGGAAGTGCAGCCCTGGCAGCGGAACTGAAGGGACGAACCGCGCTCGCGCAGGACAAGTTCGGCCTGCTCGACGCCAACGGCGACGGCTTTGTCGACCGGCAGGAGGCGAGCAACAGCGTCGCCCTGAAGACGATGTTCGCCAAATTCGATGTCGACAAGGACGGCAAGCTTTCGCTGGCGGAGTTCGCCGCGATCAACGATCTGGCCGCGATCAAGATGGACAAGAGCCTGGTCAGGAAGATGCAGTGACGAACTGTTCGGCGGCCTGACGCCGATCCTGTCGAAAAAGCGGGCCGAGAGAGGCCCGCTTTTTTCATGCATGCACTGGCACCCGCAGCAGCCGCACGCCGGCGCCGGGCTGTGCGCCGCCGACTCGCCTGCCGCACTGCCACTTGACCGGACACGCGGAAAGGAGAAGGCTTGGCCCAGGGAAGTTCTGAACAAGTCCGGCTTGTTCAGAGCTTCCCCAGCGGTCCAAGAATGCTGCCGCGCTGTTGATCGCGCGCGGATGGTGTGCCGAATCCCAGCAGGCGAGCGCGCGAGCGCTGCCTCCCGTCACTCCGTCGTCGCGCGAACCGTGAGCGTCCATGCAATTGTGACCGCACCCAGCCACGCAACTACGGGAGACAGCGGTCATGGCCTACACTACCGAAGGCATCCGAAACATCGCGCTCGTCGGCCATTCGGCCGCGGGCAAGACCACGCTGTTCGAGGCTCTGCTGCATGCAGGCGGCGTGATCGGTGCTCCCGGCTCCGTCGAGCGCGGCACCACGGTTTCCGATTACGATCCGATGGAAAAGGAACGCAAGCAATCGCTCAACACGGTGATTGCCTCGATCGACCGCGGCGACTGCCACATCAACCTGATCGACACTCCCGGAGCCGCCGATTTTCGCGGCCCGACGCTGACCGCGCTCGCGGCGGTCGAGACCTGCGCGATCGTCGTCAACGCGCACAACGGCATCGAATTCAGCACGCACCGCCTGATGAACCGCGCCAAGGCGCGCGGCCTGGCTCGCGTACTGATCGTCAACAAGATCGACGGCGGCAACTGCCGCGCGCTGGTCGAACAGCTGCGCGAGACGTTCGGCCCGGAATGCCTGCCGATCAATCTGCCGGCGCAGGACGGCAAGAGCGTCGTCGACTGCTTCTTCAAGCCGAGCGGCGTCGCGGATTTTTCCACGGTCGCCGAGGCGCACCAGCGCATCATCGATCAGGTCGTCGAGATCAACGAAACCGTGATGGACCACTTTCTCGAACAGGGCGAGGAAGGGTTGTCCGGCCAGGAACTGCACGACGCATTCGAGCAGTGCCTGCGCGAAGGTCACCTCGTCCCGGTGTGTTTCGTCTCCGCCCGCACCGGCGCTGGCGTGAAGGAATTGCTGGATTTCTTCGACAAACTCCTGCCGAATCCGAAGGAAGGCAATCCGCCGCCGTTCGTCAAGGGAACCGGCGCCGCGGCAACGCCGATCCAGGCCGTCCCGGATCCGAAGAAGCATGTCATCGCCGACGTATTCAAGATCGTCAACGACCCGTTCGTCGGCAAGCTATCGGTATTTCGCGTGTACCAGGGCACGGTGAAAAAGGACACGCAGCTTCTGATCGACGACGGCAAAAAGCCCTTTAAGGTCGGTCACCTGTTCAAGCTCAAAGGCAAGGATCACATCGAGATCGAGCAGGCGATTCCCGGCGACATCGCCGCGGTCGCGAAGGTCGAGGAGATCCACTTCGACGCGGTGCTGCATGATTCGCACGACGAGGACCAGATCCACCTGCAGCCGCTCGATTTCCCGCAACCGATGTTCGGCCTGGCCGTCGAACCGGCGCACAAGGGCCAGGAACAGAAGCTCGCACAGTCGCTGCACAAGCTCGCCGAGGAAGACCCGTGCTTCCGCTACGAGCACAACAAGGAACTGAATGAATCGGTCGTGCGCGGTTTGTCCGACCTGCACCTGAAGCTGATGCTGGAACGCATGAAGGAGCGCTACGGTGTCGAGGTCAAGTCGCGGCCGCCGAAAATCGCCTATCGCGAAACCGTGGGCGGCCGGGCCGAAGGCCATCATCGGCACAAGAAGCAGACCGGCGGTGCCGGCCAGTTTGGCGAGGTATTCCTGCGCATCGAGCCGCTGCCGCGCGGCGGCGGCTTCGAATTCGTCGACGAGGTCAAGGGCGGCACGATTCCGAACCAGTTCCTGCCGGCCGTGGAAAAAGGCGTGCGCCAGGTGCTCGAGCACGGCGCGGTCGCCGGCTACCAGATGCAGGACGTTCGTGTAATTGTATACGATGGCAAATATCACCCGGTCGACTCGAAGGAAGTCGCATTCGTCGCCGCCGGCAAGAAGGCTTTCATGGACGCCATCACGAAGGCCAAGCCGCAGATCCTCGAACCGATCGTCAACCTCGATGTGTTCGTTCCGGATGCACACATGGGCGATGTCACCGGCGGCCTGGCCAGCAAGCGGGCCCGCATCAGCGGCACCGATTCGATGCATGGCGGCGAACTCGTCGTCAAGGCACAGGTACCGCTTGCCGAGATCACCGACTATCAGACCGAACTGAAAGCCATGACCGCCGGCAAGGGCCGCTACGCGATCGAGTTCAGCCACTACGACCCGGT
>DASSGP010000131.1:0-2427 GCA_035693405.1 Rudaea sp.
AGTGTCGCGGTCCTTCTGCATGCGTAGCTTCGCCCCCTCGCGCCCTTCAACGCAAGCCTGCCTGGTGTAAATTCCGGCGAGATTTGCCGATTCGACTGCGGGCGTCGACCCGGCGCACTGCAGGCGACCTGCAACGCGCCCGGTCAGGAGCCGATCGCGATGCCAAAAGAAGTACTGGGCGCTTGCGACCGTCGCAATATGCCGGCCAGAAGCAATCTTGCCGACCGCCGCGGTATGATCTGCGGCCGTGGCGGCCGCTGCATCGCAGCCGCGAATTCCGTTTCAGCTCCTATCCACCATCGAGGACGATCCATGCTCGCAGTCCGTTGCGTTGCGCTCCCGCTGGCAATGTTGTGCGCGAATGCTTTCGCACAGTCCCCAGGGCCAGAGGTGAAGAAATTCATCGCCTATGACGATGCAGTCATTGCGCTGACGCATGTGCGCGTGATCGACGGCACCGGGGCGCCAGCCCAGGACAACCGCACGCTCGTCCTGCGCAACGGCAAGATCGAATCGATCGGCGATACCGCGCCGCCGGCCGGCGCGCGCGTGATCGATCTGTCAGGCCACAGCGTGATGCCTGGCTTGGTCGGCATGCACAACCACCTGATGTACACCGCTTCGATCAATCTCGACGAGGACGGCAAAATTCCGCCGCCCGGATTCCTCGTCACCGAGCTCGCGTTCTCGGCGCCGCGCCTGTACCTGGCGTCCGGCGTCACGACGATGCGCACGACCGGCAGCATCGAACCGTACGCCGACCTGAATATCCGACGCCTGATCGACGAGATGAAGATGCCAGGGCCGCACATCGACGTGACCGGACCTTACCTCGAGGGCAAGGACAGCTCATTTCCCCAGCTCGCTGCCATGACGTCGCCGGATCAGGCGACCAAGACCGTGGCGTTCTGGGCGGGCCAGGGCGCGACGTCATTCAAGGCCTACATGAACATCGCCGAGGCCGTACTCGGCGCAGCGATCAAGGAAGCGCACAAGCATGACATCAGGGTCACCGGGCATCTGTGCTCGGTCGACTATCGCCAGGCTGCAGCGCTCGGCATCGACGACCTCGAACACGGCCCGGTTTATACCGATTCGGAATTCGTGCCCGACCGCAAAAAGGATGTCTGCCCACAGATTCCGGCGATCGTCGCGTCCTGGGAGAACCTCGCGATCGACGGCGCACAGGTGCAGGGCTTGATCCAGGACCTGATCAAACACCACGTCGCCGTGACGTCGACGCTGCCGGTGTTCGAGGCCTCGATCACGACGCGCCCGGTGTTGTCGCCGCGGCAGACGCAGATGATGTCGGCCGAATCGCTGCGCAGCTACCTTGCCGCGCGCGCGTCGGCGGCGACGACCGCGGGCCGCGCGGAGAAGGCGGAAGCCGCGCTGAAAAAAGAGATGGCGTTCGAACTCGCATTCGTGCGCGCCGGCGGATTACTGCTGGCCGGCCCCGATCCGACCGGGATCGGTGGCACGCTGCCGGGCTTCGCCGATCAGCGCGAACTCGAGTTGCTGGTCGAAGCCGGCTTCACGCCGCTCGAGGCAATCCACATCGCCACGGCGAATGGCGCGCAATTCGAGAAGCAACTTGATCGCATCGGCACGATCGCGGCGGGCAAGCACGCCGACCTGGTCGTGCTCAAGGGCGATCCGAGCCAGCAGATCGCCGACGTCGAGAATGTCGAACTCGTGTTCAAGGACGGCGTCGCCTACGACCCGAAGAAGCTGATCAACTCGGTGCGCGGCATGCTCGGGATTCGCTGAAAATGCGGCACAAGGACTGACGCGTCGGCGCTCCTGCTGCCACCTTCATGCCGATGCTGCCTGGTCCGTGTCAGCCGGGTTTGGAGCGGAGTAGACTCCGCACGCTTCATCGCAATACAACCTAACCCTTGGGAGGAAGGCTATGGTCACGCTTGCTCAACTGTGGTTACCGATCCTGCTGTCGAGCGTTTTCGTGTTCTTCGCCAGCAGCATCCTGCACATGGTCCTGAAGTTCTGGCACATGCCCGATGGCAAGGGCTTCTCGAACGAGGAAGAAGTCGGCGCGGCGATACGCAAGGGAAGCAGCGGCGCCGGCATGTACATGATCCCGTATTGCAAGCCGGAGCAGATGAAGGAGCCAGCCACGCAGGACAAGTTCAGGCAGGGTCCGGTCGGCGTGATCTTCCTGCGCCAGCCCGGCGCAATGAACCTGGGTGCATTCCTCGGCCAGTGGTTCGCGTTCTGCCTGCTGATCTCGGTGTTCTGCGCCCATCTGAGCGGCCACGTCCTTCCCGGCGGCACACCGTACATGCGTGTGTTCAGTGTAGTCGGCTTGGCCGCCTTCATGGCTTACGCGCTCGGCTCCGTGCCGAATGCGATCTGGTGGGGGCATCCATGGAAGAGCCAGATCAAACACGTGATCGACGGCTTGATCTA
>DASSGP010000132.1:0-5943 GCA_035693405.1 Rudaea sp.
GTTTGTTTTCATGGGGAAGGGCTTGAAAGTCGTGCCGGTTCAAGTCGTGGCGTCAGCATATGCACGACAGCCAGCGCCAGCAGGTACGCCGATCCGGCCATCATGAACACAGGCACGTAGCTGCCAGTCGCCTGCAGCAGGAAGCCGACGAAGTTGGCGATCAGCATGCCGCCGACGGCGCCGGCAAATCCACCAAGACCGACCACCGAAGCCACGGCGGCGCGCGGGAACAAGTCCGAGGCGAGCGTGAATACGTTGGCCGACCAGCCCTGGTGGCCGGCGGTGGCAAGGCCGATCAGCGCAACTGCGGTCCACAGGTTATCCGCCTTCGCAGCGAAAACGATCGGCACGACGGCGAGAGCGCACACCGCCATTGCAGTCTTGCGCGCGCGATTGACGCTCCAGCCGCGCTTGATCAGGCGCCCGGCGAGCCAGCCGCCGGCGATGCTGCCAACGTCGGCGCAGACGAAGATCGCGATCAGCGGCGCGCCAAGTCCGAGCAATGTCAGTCCGTATTCCGAGTGCAGGAATTTCGGCAGCCAGAACAGGAAGAACCACCAGACCGGATCGGTCATGAACTTCGCCGCCACGAATGCCCAGGCCTGTCGGTGCGGCAGGATCGTGCGCCATGGAACGCGCGCGCCGGCTTCCGTCGGATCGCTGCGGATGTAGTCGAGTTCGGCCGGCGACAGGCGCGGATGTTGTTCCGGCGCGTGGTAGCTCAACAGCCACCAGGTCAGCCAGGATGCGCTCAATACGCCCGTGAACAGGAATGCTGCCTGCCAACCCCAGCGCGTCGCGATGACCGGCACCAGAAGCGGCGCGACGATGGCGCCGATGTTCGAGCCGGAATTGAAAATTCCGGTGGCCAGCGCGCGCTCGCGTCGTGGAAACCATTCGGCGACGACCTTGATCGCGGCCGGGAAATTGCCGGCTTCGCCGAGACCGAGTGCGAACCGCGCAGCCGCGAAACCGAGCACGCTCGTCGCCAGCGCGTGGCTCACGGCAGCAACGCTCCAGACGCCGATCGCCAGCGCGTAGCCGATGCGCGTGCCGAAGCGGTCGATGATGGCGCCGGCGCCGAGCAGCCCGAGCGCGTAGGCAGCCTGGAATGCCGTGACGATGTATCCGTATTCGATCTCGTTCCAGCCGATCGACTCCTGAAGGAATGGCGCAAGCACGCCCAGTACCTGGCGATCGATGTAGTTGATCGTCGTTGCCGCGAGCAGCATCGCGCAAATGCGCCAGCGGAACATGCCGACTGTCGACGCGCGACTGCGCAATTCGATCGTCACTGCCGCGGCTCCCGACCCGCTGCGCCGATCGCCCGCACGGCAACAATGGCGCGTCCGATATGACGTCCGGCACGATGCGTACGATGAGCCCCTTTGCCAAGCCGGCTGCGCGATTCCACAGGCACAAATCCCGGTCGATGTGATAGCGCTATCATTATGGCATGAACTGCGCGGCCCGATTTTCGGGCGACGCCGTGCTGCTGCGCCGCGCAAAAGGCTATTGCAGGCGGTTCCAGTGCGCTCCAGCCAATGTTGCTGCGCAGCGTGCGCGACCAAAATGATAGCGCTACCATTCGGACTACATCGCCCGGAGCGATTGCAGGCGACACCCGCCAAAGAATCAAAAATCAGAAAGACCATCCGGCCCACCGCGGCAACCCTTGGTTGCCTGGAATGCCGGATCATCATCGGGAGGGGAGCACCGTGCAGATTCGAATCAAGAAGACGACTTTGTCAGTAGCGCTAAGCTTTGCGCTCATCGGCATGTCCGCGCATGCACAGACGGCGGACCAGCCCGTAACACCCGACCAGTCCGACGAGATCCAGCAGGTGGACTCGCCGGCTGAGGGCGGCGGCGCACCCGCGGATACCGACCCGACAAATCTTTCCGAGGTCAGGGTGCTGGGTTATCGCCACAGCATCCAGGAGTCGACCGAGGCCAAGCGCGCCGCGGTCAACACGATCGACAGCGTGTATGCCGAGGACATCGGCAAGTTCCCGGATCTCAATATCGCCGAGTCCTTGAACCGCATACCGGGCGTGCAGCTGAACCGCGACGTCAACGGCGAAGGTCTCAACGTTTCGATCCGCGGCCTCGGCAACAGCTTCACGCTGACGACGATGAACGGCGCGCCGATCACAACGGCGTCGATCGGTCTGAACAACCAGAACCAGAACCGCGAAGTCGACCTCAATCTGTTTCCGACCGAGTTCTTCACGCGGTTGACGGTCGAGAAAACGCCAAAGGCGACCACGCTCGAAGGCGGCATCGCCGGAACCGTCGACATGCGCAGCGCGCGACCGTTCGACTACACCGGTTCGCACCTGACCTACGCGTTCCAGGAGGGCTATAACAGCATCAGCGAGGAATACAGCCCGCTCGGCTCGGTGATCGGCAGCTGGACCAACGACGCCGGCACGTTCGGCGTGCTCGGTGGCATCTCGCTCAGCCGTGGCAAGATCGGTGTGCACGGCTGGGAATCGGTCGGCTGGACCAACCCGGGCCTGACCTATACCCAGTGCGGACTGACGCCGCCCACCGGTACGCCCGCGACGAATCAGCCGGCCGCGTGCAACGTCAACGGCGGCGGCAACTGGCGCATCCCGGACACGGTCCCGAACAATCCGGCCACGGTCGGCGCCGGCCTCGTGCCCGGCACCGTGATCGACAACGCGTTCCTGCTGTCCCACAACCCGGGACTGACGACGAACCAGATCAGTGAAGCGCTGATACCGCGCCTCGGCCGGCCGGTGAACATGGAAGGCGACCGTGACCGCGATGGGTTCATCGGCTCGCTCGAATTCCGGCCCAGCGACAACGCGCATTTCTACATCGATATGATGTACACGAAGGCGCATCGCACCAATGATCGCATCGACATGAACCTGGTCGGGCGCAACGGCAACATGATTCCGCTCGACATGCAGGTCGACGGCAACGGCGTCGTGACCAAGGCGACGTTCACGAACGCGCAGTTCTTCCTCGAAGCGCGCCCGTACCAGGAAGACGTCAAGTACTGGAACGTCAATCCCGGCGGCGAATTCATCTTCAACGACAGTCTCAAGCTCAGCGCGCAGGTCAACTATGGCCGCAGCTGGATGTTGCGCGAGTCGCCGACGGTGCTGGTCAACTCGCCGTTCACGACGATCCAGTACTCGAATACCGGCGGCGATTTTCCGACCTGGACCACCGGCGGTCTGAATCTCAACGATCCGAATGCCGGATGGACCTGGGCCGGCGGCCGCGTGAACATCAACAACGAACGGCGCGACACCGAGAACAAGGGCGCCCGCGCCAACCTGCAGTGGGGTGACGACAAGCGCAACCTGATCTTCGGCGCCGCCTGGGACCAGGACAGCCGCAACATCGCCGGCTACGACAACAGCCAGCGCTGGCAGAACACCGTCTGCGGCGGCGGCGTCGCCGACGTCACGCCGAACCCGCCCTGCACCGGCGGCGCCGGATCGGCGATCCCACAGTCGGCTTTGTCTTCATACCTGCTGCCTGGGCCCTTCGGCTACATCACAGCCGACTTCAATCGCTTCAAGAATGACAGCAACTATTACGCGTTGCGCAACAGCGCGCCGGTATCGGGTTCGGCCAACACCGGCGCGACCACGGGCGGCTTCGACGAGAAGAACGGTGGACTGTTCGTCGAAGGCAACGACGAGTGGGGTGCGCTACGCGTCAACGGCGGCGTGCGCTACGTGCATACGGACCAGGAAACGGACGGACCGGTGACGGTCGCCGGCGTGACCCAGTTCCTCACGCTTTCGCAGACGTACCACAAGTATCTGCCGTCGTTCAACACGGCGTGGAGCGTGGCCGACGACATCGTGCTGCGGTTCTCGGGTTCGCGTACGATCACGCGGCCGAATCCGAGCAGCATGCTGCCGAACACGAACTTCAGCGATCCTTCGGCACAGAATGCCTCGCAGGGCAATCCGAACCTCGCGCCGTACATGTCGAACAATCTCGACCTCGGCGGCGAGTGGTACACCGGTGGCGCAGGCTATGTCGCGCTGAGCCTGTTCAACAAGCGCATCAGCGGCTATACCTATCAGGGCGTGAATACGATTCCGTTCACTGCGCTCGGCATCCCGTACGAGAGCCTGAATCCGACCCAGCAACTCGCGATCACCCAGCGCGGCGGCCCGGACGCAGCGACGGTCAACGTGTCGCAACAGGTCAATGCGTCGAACAACGTCAACCTGCGCGGTTACGAAGCAACCTGGGTGCAGCCGCTCGACCGCCTGATCGACGGCTTCGGCTTCCTGTTGAACTACACGCACATCGACACGTCGGTTGTGGGCAGCGGCCCGAACAAGGCGAAGGTGGCGTCGAATCTCTACGGAATCGCGCCGAAACTGTGGAACGGCACGTTGTATTGGGAACGCGGGCCGGCCTCGGTGCGACTGTCGTACACCTGGAACGGCGGATACCAGACCGCCGGCGCGAACCAGAACGGCATTCCGTACGCGACACTCAACGGCGACTCCCGCGGCCAGATGGACTTTTCGGCGAGCTATACGATCGAGTCGTGGGCTTCGCACCCGCAGATCACGTTCAACGCAATCAACATCACCGACCAGAAGCTGCGCTCGATCTTCTACTGGCCGAATGCGACGAACGATTTCTACGATCCGGGTCGCACGTACCTGCTAGGCATTCGCGGTTCGTTCTGACGTGCGGTAGGAAAGAGCTCCAGCGCGACGCGGCCCGTCCGGTGCGAAAGTGCCGGGTGGGCCGCGGTTTCTTCACGGCCCCGCGGCTTCGCAGATCGCCGATAATGCCCGTGGTTTCTCCAATGAGTCTTTCGTGGATATGAACAGCGTGACGCAACGACTCTCGACCGGGGAAAAAATCGGCTATGCCCTCGGCGATCTCGCTGCCAACCTGATCTTCCAGACACTGGTCACGTTCCTCGCGTTCTTCTATACCGACGTCTACCGCATTCCGCCCGGCGCGGCGGCAACGCTGATCTTCATCGTCGGCCTGCTCGGCGCGTTCGTCTTCACGCCGGTCATGGGCCTGGTCGCCGATCGCACGCGCACGCGCTGGGGCAAGTTCCGGCCGTGGATCCTGTGGACCGCCATTCCGTTCGGCGCGCTGTCGCTGCTCGCGTTCAGCACGCCGGATCTGGGTGCGTACGGCAAGATCGTCTACGCGCTCGTGACCTATACGCTGCTCGTGATGATCTACGTCGCCAACAACCTGCCGTACTCCGCGTTGAGCGGAGTTCTGACCGGCAGCATGGCCGAGCGCAACAGCCTGTCGTCATACCGCTTCGTGGCAGTCATGGTTGCGCAGTTCGTCATCCAGGTCTTGCTGTTGCCACTCGTCCTGATCCTCGGCGACGGCGACAAGGCGCGCGGCTTCGAGCGGACGATGGCGCTGTTCGCAATCGTCGGCTCGCTGTTCTTCCTGATCACGTTCTTCACGACGAAAGAACGCATCGTGCCGGCACCGGAACAAACGTCGAGCATTCGCCAGGATCTGACCGACCTCGCCAGGAACCGGCCCTGGCTGGTCATGCTGGCGTTGACGATCCTCGTGTTCGTCAATCTCGCACTCAAGGGCGGGATGTACGTTTACTACTTCAAGTACTACCTCGACGCGGCGCAGCTCGCACGGTTTCTCGACGGCATCGGATTCAACGCGTTCATCGCCGGTCTCAACCACGCTCTGGTCGGCGCCGGCCTTACCGAATTCCAGTGGCCCAAGGACGCGCCGACGTCGGCGTTCAGCCTGTTCAACGCCGGCGGCATCATCTTCATGATCATCGGGATCGGCTTTTCCAAGCCACTCGCCGATCGGTTCGGCAAGCGCGATGTGTTCGGCGGCGCGCTGTTCGTCTCGACGCTGTGCCTGCTGGCGTTCTGGTTCTACTCGCCGCAATCGATTGGTCTGGTCGTCGGGTCGTACATC